>NZ_CAXBDC010000081.1:0-21195 GCF_963974195.1 uncultured Nisaea sp. | reverse complement strand
TAGCTCAGCTGGATAGAGCGCTGCCCTCCGAAGGCAGAGGTCACAGGTTCGAATCCTGTCGGGTGCACCAAATATCTTGATCTTCAACGACTTGCTGATTAGTCGCGCGGTCCTCGAGGGCATGCGCGTTTACAGTCCCTCAGGCAAGCGGGCTGAATTGAAAAGCAGACGACAGATCAGAGGAACTTTTTCCAGAACGGCTCATCCGAATCATCACCAATTTTGATCGCCGCATCCGGATCGACGCCCAATGCCTGTAATTCCGGTCGGAATTCCAACGCTGTCGTAAGGCAGCGTTCCTTGACATAGAAATGCGGGTTTCTGCCACAGGAAAGCAATGCCGGCAAAATACGCTTCACAGAACGAGCCCTGATTGCAAGCTCCAGTGCAAGATCAGGCACCCATTCGGCACCATACCGCATTTCGATAGCGGAGAGCGTCTCAGCGGCTTTGTCATGCGCCCCCATTTTGGCTTGGGTGAGAGCCAGCAGGCGGTCAACCCTGGCCGCAGCTTCGTTCCCACGTCGGGCAATCTTGAAATTCTCGAGGGCATCGCTGAACCGTTCCTGCTCGGCCCTTACTCTGGCAAAGGCGGTCCACCCAAGAGCGTAATTCTGCCCTTTCCGATCCTTGATAGCGGCCAGAGCCTGTTTTCCAAGACCGGAAAGCTCACCAGATATGTCCACGGTTGGCTGATGCTCAACCGGCTTGGAGTCCACAAGATCGGAAGGAATGATCGTGCTGAAAAACCCACCTATTGCATCGCCGACCTTCTTGCCCAGCTTCTCACCGGCAGACTTGCCGTCCTCTGCGCCGCATCCTTCTTTTGTCCGCAATGGATTTCTCTTTACCAGCGCCACTTCCAGACTATTCTCAACTGCGCGGGCAGCTTCCAGTTCCGCGTATTTGGCGGGAAGGCCGCTTTCAGGTGTGCCAAGGTAATCTACGAAATCTATTTTAGTTGCCAAGCTTTTGTACTTGAGAGTTTCCTTCAATATAGTCTCGATCTTTTCGATTCTCTTCTCGATCGTCGGATGAGATTCTGCAAATTCGCAGAAAGTGGCCACCATACCTTCTCCGGCGAGGTCGAAAATCAAGTCAGTCGGATCGAATGGCAAGATCCCGCTCCCGATACCTTCCTGGTATTTTTTCCCTATCTTGAAAATGACCTTCGCGGCATTCGCGGCGCTACGGATCGCATCTGCTGTCTGTACGTAAACCGCCTGCCTTTGTTTTTTAAGATCCTGTAAGATTTCCAAAGATTGGTCGGGGCTATATTTCGCGCGCCACATCGTCTCGAGAGCAACCTCGTCAGCTTCAAGTTCTTGCTCGCGATTAAAAGCGTGCATCAGGATGCCCGTCTGCACGGCCTGCAATGCTTTCACCGAAGCAATCAGTGCCGAGATGCCCTGATCGAGGCTTTCCGTGTCATCCGCGGACAAAGCAAGCCCAGCACTTTTGATTTCTGCCACTAATTCTTGTGCGGCCCCGAGCAGCCCCAGAAAGCGCCGCACGGCATTATCCAGATCATTCGCCGTGCGCTCATTACCGAGATGATCGTGTTGAAGATGTGCCAACTCATGCGCGAGCACGAACGCAATCACATCATCAGATTGCTCATTTCTGAAGACATCCTGCAGCAACCCAATACCGATAAAAATATCGCCGCTTTCAGTCGCCATCGCACCACTACTGTCTGTGGTGATGAAAATGTCCGGTCGGATCGCCGCACTGGACGGATCGGAATGGGACAGAAGCTTGGCAGCAATATCCCGCAACCGCTCCCGGACGTCTGGCAGGTCAACCATTGCTTCCGGTCCGTCAACCGCCAGCGGCGCACGCGGTTGCTCCGCAGCCGGAGCGAGTTCTAGACGCACCGCACCTTTGGCGCCGAAACTTGTCGACGAGAGAAAAGCCGCGAGAAGAACAAGCTTAAGAACTCGAAAGTAGGGTTTCCACATCACTTTTTCCCGCGTCCGCCCGGCCAAACCGGCGCATTCCTAGAAAATATATTAAAAAATCAATTCACGTTGCCTGCGCATGGATCCGTTGGAGCTCCACCAAGTTGAGCCCCACTCGCCGCCTTGCCCGATTTCTTCGCTGCCGTCACACCGGCGGAACGGGGAGCCAGCACAACATCGGCGACCCTGACCCATCTGGTTGGTGCGCTCGCAGGGATACCTGCAGTGCGAGCCCCGCGATTGAAAGCAACCTCCGAGACCGGACCAAGGTCCTTCACCGCGATCTTCTCAAGAAGGTGTGCGCGGTTATTCTCCGCGACAATATCGATCATCGTATCCGTACTTCCTCGTACGCAAAGAATCTTGCGCTTCGGATAGTCGGCGAGGACAGTTTCCGGAAAAGCCAGAGCCAAGACGAGAAGGACCGCAGTGGCTACTATTGAGTAGCGCGCGAAACGATTTGTATTTTGCATAACAATCGGTCCTTTTTAGTGAAATATTTACCTGATTTTAACCACTCTTTTATCGCGAACTCAACACTGCAATTGCCTCATTTGCGCGTACGTCGCTCGATATATCCAGCGAGGCCCCAGTGATAAACAGCGGCGATGGAAAGTACGATCAACCCGCCAAACAGGGCCATGGCGACGAACCAGAGATGCCAGTAAAAAGGCCTCCCTCCAAGGGCTATCGCGGTCGGAATCAGAATGAAACAGATGACAACAAGAATAAAAAATACACGGCGCGATAAAAGCATCCCGATGAGCGAGGAAGCGCCGTCAGATAAACTCTCAACCAGACGGACCGAATAGGTAGCAGCGATGCCAAACCCGATGGAAATTATGTCCGGGACTGGTGCGTTCAACCACCATCTCGCAATAATGCATCCAGCCAACGCGATCAGCACGAAAACAAACTGAAATATGATCAGCCCGTCAGCGGCATTTTCATAATCGGCTTTGGCACCCCGCCCCCACAGCGCCGGCGACCTGATATCCACCTCCTTGGTCTCTGAGACATTGCGCGCGCAGTCAGCAGTACCGAAATCAAAAACATGCGAAAAGCGGAACCACGAGCATCTATAGGGAAACGCTTCGAACAGCATAATCCCCACGAGCAGCATTCCGATCTCGAGCAAAAGGAGTTTGTTTATCGCTCCGACGCTCGCGTAGTCCGAGAGATAATCCTCCCCACGCCATATTAATGACTGTAACGCAACGCTGTGCAGGCGTGCCCCGGGGACCATCCCCGTGGTCGGTGAATGGTGCCAGTCGGCCCCGTTCTCATATGCCGTCCCAACGATCACGGCTGATCCGAACAGCGCATTCCGAAAGGTATCGTTCCAATAATCGGGTCTTTCATACTCACTCAGCCAGCCATCCCAAACCGCCGGCATCAAACATTCCGGGTCCGGGATACGGTCATGGGCGCTGTCTACCGGCACCACGAGCTGGAGAAAGAGCTGGTCGACCACGTCCTCCAGCATCACATTCCATTGCGACCAGGGATCCGGATCCTGCTCTACGACACGTAAATGCTCTCGCTCATTCCCTTCTTCATTCCCGCCCAGGCAGCGCTCGCGCATGGAGCGCCCGTAAACGGCGGGCAGCATATGCACCCAGTCGAGCGCCATCGCGCTGCGCGCGGCAATTTCCTTGCCGCGCTCCGGCTTCAGACTGTCCGCCCAGCGGCAACTGTCGAGATCACGGACCACCGCATTCTCATGCGTGCACCAGGCTCGCAGCATTTCCACCGCCGGCGCGTAGCGCCAGCGATCAGACTTTTCCGTATCTTTCAACCAGGCGAACGGATCGTGAAGCCTGTCCACCGTCACGGGATAAGTCCCGAGAAGCGGCTGCCATTCCGTCTGTAAAACGGCCGCCACATCGGACAGACATGGCCGAATTGTATGACGCGCGTCACGGTGGGCAAGAGCGGGCAGCTTGTCCGCACGCCCATCCCAGAGCATTTCAGAAGTATGTCGGGTTACAAGCGGCGCATGCCCCGCAACGAAGAGATAGGGACGTGAGTCCGCCTTAGCGCTCTCTTCGTTCTGTTGATCCGGATCTTTCTGGCCGTCCTCCTCTTCCGGATCGCCGGACATCTCCGGCTTACGAACGATCCTGTTCCACTCCGGGATCACATCGCCGCAAAAATCATGCGAATAGGAAAACTCGTTGATAAAACGGATGTCGATGAAAATGACCGACACCCCTTGCTCAGCCAGATATCTCAGAAGCCCGGTTATGTCCTCCAGGGGCAATCCGAGAATGGCACCATCAAGAGAGGCTTCCTGGCGTCCCGTATTGGCGGCAAGCTCATCGAAAAGTATGAGATGAATGGGGGTCCATTTAGAGAGATGATTGTCGAGAAACTCTTCCGGAGGCTCACCTTCCGGCAACTTTCCTCCGTTCCGGCTCGCGATCTGTTCGGCGACCTGCTTTGCCGTCTGATGGACGCGCGGATCGCCCCAATCCCAGATCCCAGGCACGGGAGGCACCTTCCGCAAAATGCGCTCCACCGTATCGCGCATCAGCATTGTGCTCGCGGAACGCATGCCGAGCGGGTCCATCACGGACATCACAACGAGAAGCGCAATCGCTATGATCGCGTGAGAGATAACGCTTTTCAGATAGCCGCCCCGCTTTGAATACATCACGTCCTCTCGCCCTGCATACAATTAAAGCGCGAGACCGGGGACTCGGCAATCCCGGAAAAACAAAGTGCAATACGAGGGTGATATAGAATTCAGCTTCAAGCACACAGAAAACCCGCCCCGCCAGCTTTTCCTCTTATCATGGCGCGGTTACCGTGCCGAACGGTCTCATTTCAACGCAGGGAGCACCCGCGTGCGTTTTGCATTTTTCGCTGCGATCACCGCAGCCGCGTTTATCTCCATAGGCCTGGCCCTGTCCGGCCTGGTCTGGGCGTGGATTGCCTTTGCCGTCGCCACACCGCTTGCATTACTTGGCATCAGAGACCTGTTGCAGAGTCGTCACAGCCTGTTGCGGAACTATCCGGTCATCGCCCATATGCGCTGGCTGTTCGAGGGGATCCGCCCGGAAATCCGTCAGTACCTGATCGAAAGCGACGCCGACGCCTACCCCTTCAACAGGGAACAACGCTCACTCGTCTATCAACGCGCCAAGCAGGAGCAAGAAACGGTTCCTTTCGGCACGCAACTGGATGTCTACAAGGCCGGATACGGATATTTCACGCATTCCCTGGCGCCGGTGCATCTGGAGCAGCACAACTTTCGGCGCCGCGTCGGCGGGCCTGACTGCGTGCAGCCTTATGACATTTCCCTGCTCAATATCTCGGGCATGAGCTTCGGCGCGATCAGCGCCAACGCGATCGAGGCATTGAACCGGGGAGCGGCGACCGGCGGCTTCGCGCACGATACCGGCGAGGGCTCGATCTCATCCTATCATCGCCGGCATGGCGGTGATCTGATCTGGCAAATCGCGTCGGGCTATTTCGGCTGCCGCACCGATGATGGCATGTTCGACCCGGAGAAATTTTCTGCAACCGCCGCCGATCCGCAGGTCAAGATGGTGGAGCTCAAGCTCTCCCAAGGCGCAAAGCCGGGCCATGGCGGCGTGCTGCCCGCTTCCAAGATCACGCCCGAGATTTCCGAGACGCGCGGCATTCCGATGGGGCGGGATTGCGTCTCGCCATCCGCGCATCCCGCGTTCTCGACACCGAACGAGCTTGTCGCTTTCCTTGCGGAATTACGCCGCTTGTCCGGCGGCAAGCCAGTCGGCTTCAAACTCTGCGTTGGCCATCTGCATGAGTTCATGGCGATCTGCAAAGCGATGATCGCGGCCGGAACCTACCCCGATTTCATCGTCGTCGACGGCAAGGAAGGCGGGACCGGCGCAGCCCCCGTGGAATTCACCGACCATCTCGGCATGCCACTGCGCGAAGGCCTGCATTTCGTCCACATGACACTTGTCGGCGCCGGAATCCGCGAGCATATCCGCATCGGCGCCAGCGGGAAGATCATCTCGGGCGCGGATATCGCCACCGCCCTCTCCCTCGGCGCAGACTGGTGCAACGCGGCCCGCGGCTTCATGTTCGCGGTCGGCTGCATCCAGGCCCGCTCATGCCACACCAACCGCTGCCCGACCGGCGTCGCGACCCAGGACCCGACACGCCAGCGCGGCCTCGTCGTCGAGGATAAATACAAAAGGGTCGCCAATTTCCACCGCAACACCCTGCGCGGCTTCGCCGAGATGCTGGGCGCCATGGGACTGGACGACCCAAGCCAGATCCGCCCCGAAACGCTGCATATCCGCGCGACCGATCCGGACAGCATCCTGCACCACCGGCTGAAGCCGGGTCAGCTCTTCGAGGAGGATTGCCCAAGCGCTTTCGCTGCCCCATGGAACCTCGCCCGCGTCGACACGTTCCGTCCGGCGGACGCGATGGATCTAAGGAATTCCGGCGCCCATGCGGCCACCGAGAAGCAGCCTTAGTCTTGCATGGGGAAGCCCCGGCACAGAAAGACAAGGGTCGACATCAAGACCATTCAACGGTCCGGAAATCCTTGCGCCGTCACTTTGAATTCGTTCAATCCGCACCTTCAACAAATACGGAATGGCTCACCAGGGTCTCCCCAGCCCAAAGGTGCATCATGTATTGCGGCGGCTCGGCCGTCAGCCGATAGGGCTCGGACGGCCTGAGATCAAAAGCGATCTGGTGCGAGGCGGACGGGGCCACCCGAACCGGCGCACCACCAATTGAGCCCTGTATAGCCCGATGCATATGCCCGCACAGCACGGCCTGGACCTGACCATGACGGGCAATCAGAACTTCCAGTTCGGGGCCGCCATGCAGCAGCCCCATCCGGTCCATGTCCTGAAATCCTGTCCTGATTGGAGGGTGATGCATGAAAATCAGGACCCGCTGACCGGCAAGCGCATCGAGTTGAGTTTCCAACCAAGCAAGGCGTTCCTTGCATAGCTCGCCGTGCGGTGCACCCTCGACAAGCGTATCAAGCCCCAGGATAGCCAGAGGGAAATCCCGGTTTACCTGACAGAGATGCCCCGATGATGTCTTGCCCACCATCTCGGGCAACTCCGCCAACAAGGGTTCACGGGCGTCATGGTTTCCGGGAACAGCCAGAACTGGAGCCCCCAAACTGCGCAAGGCACTGCCAATGTGAGCATATTCCGCCCGGGTAGCGTTCTCGCCCAGATCTCCCGAATGCAGGATCACATCCGGCCTCACCGGCTGGCGGGACAGGCTTTCCACCAGGCGCTCCAAAGCCGCCGACGTATCAAAATGACCGGCCAGCAATTGCCCGGGCACCAGGCAATGCGTGTCACTGATCTGCAAAATCAACAATTTCAACATCCTCCTGCACATTTCAGGCTGCATCCTCAAAACATACCCCAACCAGGGCCGTTACTTCATGATTATTCGAGGATTTAAATGTGAATTTCTTGGTTTTGTCACAAATGATTCATCGATCAAGATTAGCGTTCAATCGCAATACTCTCAGCGATGGGCGCCCTTGTTTCGCAAACCAAAGGACCAAAAATCCAAATAAACGGCCAATTATGCCACCAGAAACGCATATCACCTTCGCTCGGGGATGAATGACAACCTTGCGTATCTCGCACCAAAACCACACGAAAAGAGAGATTTGACAGATGAAATCCACAAAATCTGATATATCCCGACGCAGTGTGCTTGCCGCCGGCGCGGCCCTGCCCTTTACCGGCTTGCTTAGCGGACTGATCCGCCCGGCGAATGCTGCCGGTGGCGTCAAATTGCAATTCATGTATCCGGTCGGCGTTTCCGGCGACATCAACAAGATCATCTCCGGCATGATCACCGACTTCAACGCCCAAAACCCGGGCATCGAAGTCGAGGCGATCTATGCCGGGAGCTATGACAATACCGAGCAGAAAGTGATCACCAGCATAGGTGTCGGCGAGCCGCCGGCACTTTGGCTGCCGATCAACTCCGCCCTGCAGACATTCCTCGGCCTCGATGCGCTGGAAGACATCACTGCACAGGCAAAGGCCGACGACATCTACCAGGATTTCCTGCCCGGCTTCCTTGATACCTGCATCTCGGATGACCGCCTCTACGGGCTGCCCTACCAGCCGTCGACGCCAGTGCTGTATTTCAACAAACAGGCGTTCAAGGATGCCGGCATCACCAAGGCACCGGACACTTGGGACGAGTTGCTTGAGACCGCCCAGGCATTGACCCTCCGCGATGGCGACACGCTGAAGCGCTGGGGCCTGACTTTCGGCGGTGGCTGGCACGACTGGATTTTCGAGTGCTTCTGCCGTCAGAACGAACTGGTTCCGTGGACCAAGGACAAGGTCCTCTTTGATCGTCCGGAATCCGTAGACGCCCTGGAGTTCTGGGTGAAACTGGTGCAGTCGGGTGTCATGCCGGCCGCATCGACCTGGCAGGGATCGGCAAACGATTTCCTCGCTGGTCAGACCGCGATGCTCTACCACTCGACCGGCTCGCTGACCAACCTGCGCACCTCCGCGCCGTTCGATGTCGGCGTCGCCTTCATGCCGAAGAACAAGACCTACGGCGCCGCACAGGGCGGCGGGCCGCTGATGATCGCCAAGAACCAGAGCGACAAGCAGAAGGAAGCGAGCTGGACCTTCGCCCGCTGGATGACCAACACCGAGAACCAGGCCAAATGGAGCAAGGCCACGGGCTATCTCGCGGTGCGGAAATCCTCCTGGGAATCCGAGGACATGCAGTCCTATCTGCAGGATGTTCCGGAAGCCAAGATAGCGCTCGACCAGGCCGCCTATGCAGGCGCGTTCCTGCAGGTCCCGGGCTATCACCGGGTTCGCGAATTCCTGAAAGGCGCAATCGACCGTACGCTTGCGGGCGAGATCAAGGCCGACGCCGCGCTGGCGGATGCCACCAAGAACGCGAACCGCGAGATCGAGCGCGTTCTGCGGCGCATGAAGGGCTGATTTTCCGAAATCAATTTCGGAGACGGGGCGGATCTTCGGGTCCGCCCCAGCCTCTTTTGTCTTGTTGCATTGCCACGATCTCTTGGTCCTTTGGTCTTCCTGTTCCCGCATGAGAAATGAATGACAATGTCGAGAAGCTACGCACGGGCGCGCAGAAACGAGGCCCTTCTGGCCTATGCCCTGTTGGCCCCCTCGCTGGTTTTCCTGGCGATTTTCACCTACTGGCCGATCCTGCGCTCCATCTGGTTCAGCCTGCATGATGTCATGCTGGGCGACCCGAAGATCTTCTGGCTCGGCGCCGAGAACTACCTGCGCCTGCTCGACGATGCCCTGTTCTGGACCGTGCTCGGCAATACCGCCTTCTACACATTGACGACGATCCCGCTCTCCATCCTCGCGGCCCTGCTGCTGGCCGTCGCGCTGGACAGCAAGTTGCGCGGCATGTCGATCTATCGCTCCGCCTTTTTCTATCCCGTCATGATCCCCTCGGTCGCCGCCGGCATGGTCTGGGTCTTTCTCTATGCCCCGGGATACGGGCCGATCAACGAGGTGCTTTCAACCCTCGGCCTGCCCCGCCTCGACTGGCTCTATGACAGTGACTGGGCGCTGCCCGCCATCGTGATCATGAGCATCTGGAAATATTCGGGATATTTCATGCTGATCCTGCTGGCCGCCCTGAAACTGGTGCCGTCCGATTTGTATGAGGCCGCCCGTCTCGATGGCGTGAGTGCCGCGCAGAGACTGCTTCACATCACCATCCCGCTGATCTCGCCTACGCTCTATTTCGTCATCGTGATCGGGCTGCTGCACAGCTACCAGATCTTCGACTACGTCTACGTGATGACCCAGGGCGGGCCTGCCGACAGTACCAATGTGCTAACCTTCTATATCTATCAGAACGGCTTCCAGTATCAGGATATCGGCTATGCCTCGACCATCGCCAACACGCTGCTGCTGTTCGTGCTCGGTCTGATCGGCCTAGTCGCCCTGACGCTCGGCCGCCGGGTCCATTATCTTGGGGAGCGGTGACATGAGCGGGACAGTTCAAAACCCTTACGACCCACGGAGCATTCTGCGCCGCGCCAAATCTGGCTGGCTGCACGCCCTGATGGTGCCGCTGGCACTGCTCTGGTTGAGCCCGATGATCTGGATCGTGGTGACATCACTGAAAACCAAGAAGGAAGTGTTCGATCCGGATGCCGGATTTCTGCCCGCGGTTCTGAATTTCGCGAATTATCCGTCGACCCTCTCGGTGGCGCCCTTCGGCACTTACCTGATCAACTCGGTATTGGTGACCGGGTCCATCCTGACGGCGCAAATGGTGACCATTACGCTGGCGGCCTATGCCTTCGCGCGGCTTGAGTTTCCCGGCAAGAAGCTGCTTTTCACCCTGTTCCTTCTGCAGATCATGTTTCCGATCTATGCGATTTTCCTGACCAACTTCATCACCGTGCGCGAACTCGGTCTGGTCAACTCTCTGCCGGCGATGATCGTGCCGTTCGTCGCGTCCGGCTACGGCACCTTCATGCTCCGGCAGTCCTTCAAACAGGTCCCGTCAGAGCTTTCCGACGCGGCGCGACTCGATGGTTGCGGGCATCTCGGCATTCTCTGGCATGTCTATCTGCCACTGGTGCAACCGACCCTCATCGCCTTCGGCATTATTTCCGTCGTCACCCACTGGAACGACTATATGTGGCCTCTGCTGGTGACCAATTCGGACCATGTCCGGACTCTGCCTATCGGCCTTGGCCTGCTGGCGAAATCGGACAGCGGCGCCGACTGGACCCGGCTGATGGCCGGCACCACGATCGTCGTCTCCCCGCTGCTGCTGGCCTTCCTGATTTTCCAGCGGCGCTTCGTCGACAGTTTCATGCATAGCGGCGTCAAGTAACCGCCCGTTCCGGAGTTTCGTAATATGGCCAGCGTTGTTTTCGACACTGTCTGCAAATCATATGGCAGTCGCGCCACCGTTCATGATGTCAGCCTCGAGATCGAGGACAAGGAGTTCATGGTGCTGGTCGGCCCCTCGGGCTGCGGAAAATCGACCACCCTGCGGATGCTGGCTGGTCTTGAGGACATCACCAGCGGCCGGTTGCTGATCGGCGGTCAGGACATGACCCAGACGGCGCCGCAAAACCGCGATATCGCCATGGTGTTCCAGTCCTATGCGCTCTATCCGCACATGACCGCCCATCGCAACATGGCGTTTGGGCTGATGAAGACCACACGCCTTCCGAAAGAGGAAATCAATGCCCGGATTTCAGAGGTCGCCGGGATACTCAACATCACCGATCTGCTGGACCGCCGGCCGAAAGAAATGTCCGGCGGCGAACGCCAGCGTGTCGCCATCGGGCGGGCACTTGTGCGCCAACCGAAAGTGCTGTTGTTCGACGAACCGCTGTCCAATCTGGACGCCAAACTTCGGAACCGGATGCGCGGTGAGCTGAAGCGTCTGCATCAGGAACTCGACCTCACCATCGTCTATGTCACCCATGACCAGATCGAGGCCATGACCCTGGGCACACGCATCGCGATGATGAGCGAGGGCCGTTTGCAGCAGGTCGGCGCACCGATGGATATCTATCTCAATCCGTCCAACACCTTCGTCGCCACCTTCATCGGCTCGCCGGAAATGGGCTTGATGCCGTGCCGGCATGAGCAGGACGGAGTCCTTGCCCACGCCTCCTTCACAGAGGGTTTGCGGATCGGCCCGAGCGACATACCCCGATCGGTCATTCTCGGCATCCGGCCGGAGGAAGTTTCCTTCACGGCCGGTGCGGGCATGGCACGGGGCCAGGTCGTACGGGCCGAGTTGATCGGCGCCGAAGCGCTCGTAGAGGTCGCGCTCGGGCCGGACCTGATCACGGTGCGGAGTACCGTCGCGGATGCGCCCCTCGCAGGCAACGAGGTGGCACTTGATTTCGACCTGTCCCGCGCCCGGCTCTTTCATGGCGAGACCGGACAGGCTATCAAACTCTAGAACATTCATTCTTCGGGGGGCAGCGTGGCGCCCACGCTCAGACACCAGCAGATTTTCGCCTTGCTGCAAAAATACGGCAAGGCGTCGATCACGGAGCTGGCGACTCATTTCGACGTCTCGGACGAAACCATCCGGCGCGATCTGAAAGGATTGTCCGCCACCGGTGCCGTGGAGAAATTCCATGGTGGCGTCCGGTTGCCGGAAACCCGCACGGAACTGCCGTTCGACCGCCGGCTCCGGGAAAATACCGACGCCAAGACCCGGATCGCGCGGCGCGCGGCGGAATATATCAGCGACGAGGCGACGGTGATGCTCGACAACAGCTCGACCGCCTGCTTCCTCGCCCGCGAACTGGTCAACCGCGAACCCCTCACGATCATCACGATCTCTCTCGAGATCGCCCAAATTTTCGCAGCCGCCAGCAGCCGCCACCGTGTCATCCTGCCTGGCGGGGAGTTGCGCATCGCCGACCGGACCTTCGTCGGCGTCCAGACCATCGAGTTCCTGTCGCAGTTCACACCAAGCTATTTCGTGATGTCCTCCGTCGCCGCCACGGCACGGGGATGCCTCGACTACGACCTGTTCGAAGCGGAATTCAAACGGGCAATGATCCCGCTTGCCGACCAGACGGTGCTGTTGCTGGATTCCAGCAAATTCGACAAGTCAGGCCTGATCCATGTCAGCGAATGGGCGCAGATCGACGTCCTGGTCAGCGATAACGTCCCGAAGCAGATTGCCGATGATTTCGAGCACGGCCACCTTCTGCTCGCCGAGTAGCGGCTCCTTTCACAAGGCCGGTTACAAGCGCCGGGCAAGTGACTTCAGGTGAATTACCGACCCCATAATGCTCCGGGGAAACACCACTCCCGGACCAGGTCCGAGACATCACCCGCATTACGGAACGGGAGTTTTCCCGATCACATCTGTTGACCCGCGCGCGATTTCGGATATGAAACAATCCAAATCCTTTTCTTCAAGATGCGACCGTTACCCAGACGGGCGGCAAATTGAACGAACCTTTCGATAAATCAAAGAACACTCAAATCAGGAGGAAACCATGAAGCGTTGGATTTTGGGAGCCGTTGCGGCGGCCGCTCTGATGGCTGCGCCGGTTCAGGCTTTTGCCGAAACGACCATCCGGGTCACGCTGCAGCTTCCGGAAAAGCATTCCCTCGGCCAGAACTGGCTCGCCTTCAAGAAAATCGTCGAGGAAAAGTCCGGCGGCGATCTGCAGATCCAGCTCTTCCCGTCGGCCCAGCTTTTCAAGGACAAGGAAGTCCCCGGCGCGGTCGGCTCCGGCGCGGTTGAGGCCGGTTCCGTCTTCATCGGCCGGTTCGCAGGCTCCGTGCCGACGGTGGATGTCGTCTCCATTCCCTTCATCTTTGACAGCGAAGCCCATGTCCGTGCCGCCGTTGCACCGGACTCGGCAATGCGTAAAGAGCTGGATACCGCGATCCTGAAAGAGACCAACAACAAGGTTCTCTGGTGGCAAGCCTATGGCCTGAATGTCTATCTCGGCAAGGACGCACCGATCGTCGAGCCGGGCGACATCAAGGGCAAGAAGGTCCGGACCTACGGCAAGATCCAGGGCTGGACCGTCGAAGCCCTCGGCGGCGCACCGACCCTGATGTCCGGCTCCAAGCAGTTCCTGGCCTATCAGCAGGGCGCGGTCGATGTCGGCATGACCGGTGTCTCCGGCGTCAAATCCCGCAAGCTCTACGAAGTGATGGATCACCTGACCCTGACCTTCGACAGCGCCATCGAGTTCGTCGCCATCATGAACAACGATGTCTATGAGGGCCTGTCGGACGCCAACAAGAAGATCATCAATGACGCGGCCCGCGAAGTGGAGCAGAAGCTGCGCGACCAGATCTTCGCCCAGCAGGCGCAAGCCGTCGAGGAAGCCCGCGGCAAGATGAACGTCATCGAGCTGACCGCCGAGCAGCGTGCTGCCTGGGCGAAGGCAACGGCCAGCATCGTCGACCGCTTCGTCAAGGAAACCGGCGATGCCGGCGCCTCGGCCGTCAAGGCTGTCAAAGCCGCCATGTGATCGGATCGCTCTGATCCGAACCTGATTGCCGGAGGCGGCTTCTTCCCGCCTCCGGCAGCCCCGTTACCAACCCAGGCGCACACGAGAGAGACCCTGTATGTTCGTTCGGTGGATTGATGCCCTTTCCGAGTTCACCGGCAAGCTCTGCGCCTGGAGCCTGGTTGCCGTCGGCTTCTTCATCACCTTCGAGATCGTCATGCGGTACGTCTTCAACGCCCCCACCATCTGGGTCGACGAAGTCAGCCGCATCCTGCAGGTCTGGGTGGTCTATCTCGGCGCGGCCTTCGTGCTGAAGCACCGCGAGATGGTCACCATCGAGCTGATCCTGCGCAATCCGAACACGATCTGGCGGCGCCTGGCCGAAACCTTCGCCATCCTGGTGATGTTCCTGTTCGCCGGCACCGCAATCTATTTCGGCTTCTCGCTCTGGCTGCACGACACTTTGGCTGGCCATACCACCGACACCTATCTCGCCCCGCCGAAATGGTTCACCCAGGCGCCTGTCTGGCTCGGCAGCGCGCTGCTCGTGCTGCAGGGTCTGGCCCAGCTTGTCCGAGTCTGGACCGAAGAAATACCCGAAGACGATGTGCTGGAAGGCGCGCACTGATGGAAGCCTTCCTGATCCTGACAGCCCTGGTCGCCCTGCTGCTGCTGCGCACCCCCGTCGCCTTCGCCCTCGGCGGGCTTGGCGTCATCCTGCTGGCCCTGAAGGGCCTGCCCATGGTGGCGGTGCCGCAGCGTCTGCACGGCTCCATGGACAGCTTCGAGCTGCTGGCCGTGCCGATGTTCCTGCTGATGTCGAACGTGCTGCTGAAAGGTGGCGTCGGCCGCGATCTGTATGCCGCCGTGCAAAGCTGGGTCGGCCACTGGCCCGGCGGGCTCGGGGTGGCGACCATCCTGTCCTGCACCCTGTTCTCCGCCATCTCCGGCTCCTCCGTCGCGACCGCCGCGACCATCGGCACCGTCGCCATTCCGGAAATGGTGGCGCGCGGGTATGACAGGCGTTTTGTCTTCGGCATGCTGGCTGCGGGCGGCACCCTCGGCATCCTGATTCCGCCCTCGATCCCGCTGATCGTCTATGGCGTCATCTCGGAATCATCCATCCCGACCCTGTTCCTGGCCGGTATCGGTCCCGGACTGTTCCTGGCCACGGTCTTCACCATCTACGGCATGATCCATGCGCGCTTCTCCGGCACCTATGAGCCGATCGGCCGGGCGAGCTGGCGCGAGCGGGGCACGGCCACCCTGGGAGCCCTGCCAACCATTCTGCTGGCCACTGCCGTTGTCGGCTCGATCTATCTTGGCATTGCCACGCCATCGGAGAGCGCCGGACTCGGCTTCGTGTTCGCGCTGCTCATCACCTTCGCCATGGGCCGGATGGACTGGCCAAAACTGAAGGAAGCCGTGGAAGCCTCGCTCCGGACCTCCGTGATGGTGCTGATCATCGTTGCCGGCGCGAAGGTATTCTCCTACGCCATCACGCTGTACCTGATCCCGCAAAGCATCTCGGCTCTGCTGACCGAAAGCATCACGACGCCGGGTCTGTTCATGCTGGCGGTCGGGGCCGTGCTGCTGATCATGGGCTTCTTCCTGGAAAGCCTGTCGATGCTGCTGATCATGGTTCCGGTCATGCTGCCCGCCGTGCTCAACATGAATATCGACCCGATCTGGTTCGGCATCTTCTTCGTCGTGCTGATCGAGACCGCGCTGATCACACCGCCCGTGGGCATGAACCTGTTCGTGATCCAGGCTGTCGGCAAGGCCAGCCTGCAGGATGTCGCCCGGGGCGCGGTGCCGTTCGCCCTCATCATGCTGGCAACGGCCCTGCTGCTCTGGTTCTGGCCGGATCTGGCGCTCTACATACCGTACCAGCTGATGCGCTGAAAACCGGCCGCGTGAACGGCCGGAACTAATTTCCGTGTTCCGCCGGTCAGCGTTTTACTCCGCGGCAAGCCAGGCGAGAGCTTCTTCCAGCTTCAGGAATGCCCGGCGTTCCTGGGGCATCCGGTCAGTGCCGTAAACAGCCCAGAGCCGCGCCAGAAGCAGTGCTCCACGATCCCCCACCACGCTCGCAGACTTCGTATTTCTGCGGCCGGGATAGCGCCGGAGGAAAGTGTTGGTGATTTCCATTTCCGCCGTTGTGTATTGCGACAGATCAGCTTCCCGGAGATCCCACAGGACCGGGATTCCCGCCCCATATTCTTCATATGCATCAAGCGCTTCCATGCCTGCCCCGACGATTGCGCCGGTCAGTACCCCCTGAACTTTTATTGTCAGGAAATGAAAGCCGTTTCGATAGATGAGATCCGTTTCTATCACGCGCTTCATATACCCCTGTTTTTTTTACAAGAATATGCGCGTAATATGGTATGCGCAACAGTATTCCCATGACCGATGCGCAAACCAGCCTGAAAAATCAGCCGTCAGGGAATCGAAACAGGTAGCCAGCCTGTATCAGTAATTTTCGGCTGGGATAATCGGAAACCGGATCAGGATCTCGACACCCTCGCCCGGGGCGCTCTTGCAGCGGACGGTTCCCCGGAGAATCTGCGTGACGAGATTGAACAGAATGTGCATGCCAAGCCCGCTACCGCCCTGGCCGCGCTTTGTCGTGAAGAACGGGTCGAAGACCCTCTTCACGGTTTCCTCTTCCATGCCGATACCGTCATCCGTGTACCTCAGTTCGGCGGAACCGCTCTCCACCGACACCTCAATGACGATGCTGCCCTCCTCCCGCCCGGCAAAGCCGTGCAGAACGGAATTCATCACCAGATTCGTGACGATCTGGGCGAAGGCACCGGGATAGCTTTTCAGCGCTATATCCTCCGGCCCCACTATATCGACGGAGATTTTTCCGGATCCCAGATTCGGGCCAAGGCTATCGCTGATATCCCGCAGATACGCGACGAGATTGAATGTTCGTTCGGCTTCGCTGGCCTGATCTACAGCGATACTCTTGAAGCTTGAGATCAGTTTGGCGGCCCGCGCCAGATTCGAATCGACGAGGGTCATCCCCTCGATGATTTTTGTCAGTGCCGCCTCGAACTCGCTTCGCTTGAGTCCCCCGCCCTTGAACCCGTCCTGCAGCATATGCGCCGCGCTCAGCACGGTTGTCCCTGCGGTGACGCAAATCCCGACGGGTGTGTTTATCTCGTGAGCGATCCCCGCGACCATTGAGCCCAGCGATGCGAGACGTTCGGATTCAACGAGACTTTCCCGAGCCTGATACAGCTCCGAAATATCCGTCGTGGCGCCGGTATAGCCTTCAAAGACACCCTTGTTCCAAAGCGGGGTGGCATTGATACGATAGCACCCGACTGTATCGCCTAATTTGTAAACGGCCTCAAAATCCCGGACCGGCTCCCTGGCTTGATAGGCCGACAGCAGAGCCCGGCTTACTTCGGGATTGTCCCACACGCTCTTGTGATATTCGGCGATATCAAGCCCGACCAGCGAGGCACGCGTGCCCCCGGCCGGAACGGGGAAATTCTCGGACAGATACGTGAAACGGAGATTCTCGTCGCATTCCCAGAACCAGTCCGCGGAAGCATGCGCCAGGATCCGGAAACGCCGCTCGCTGACACGGAGCTCTTCCGTGCGTTCCTCTATTGTCTTCTCCAGATTGACCTTGGCCGCCTCCAGTTCCTTCTGGGTCTCGATCAGCTCAGTAACGTCGTACCGGAGAACGCCGAGCCCCTTGACCTCGTCGTTCCGGTCGATCAGTGGAAATCTGCTCAGCAGGACGTATTTCTGCCTGCCGTCCGGACCAGCCCGCGCGATCAGATCCTCATCTGTCTCGCGCCGATCCATCATCCGGATTTCCTGCTCGCCCACATCACCGGTAAAATCCTCTACGCCCATCAGCGCGAACATTTCCGACGTGGTTTTGCCAACGGCCTGGTCGGCGGAAAGCCCTATTTGCTCAAGCGCCGCCCTGTTGGCCCGGATCAAGCGGGTATCGCGATCCCGAACCATGATTCCATGACCGAAATTTTCAAACAGATTGCGCAACAGGTCTTCGGCATCCTGATGCTTCTGCTCAAGTCTTCGTTGATCCGTCATGTCCTGGCGCAGCACAATGATCCCGCCATGGGGCATTTTGCTCTCGCTCGTCAGACAAATCCGGTCACCGAGCTTCTGCTCGAACGGCACCCCCGTAGCGTCTCTGTGCCGGCGCATCCGGTCTTCGGAAAATGCCCCGTACTGCGCGGGCGCAACGCCTGTAATCAGGCCGCTCGCGAGCGTTTCAGACATGATCTGCCGGAAGCTCAGCCCAATGGCGAGCGCCGGGTCATTGCTAAATGACGGGTTGAACCGGGCATATTGCTTGTTGCAGATGACCAGGCGATCAGCCTCGTCAAAGACAGCGAAGCCGACAGGCATCGCCATGATCGCTTCCCTGAGGGTGGCCTCAAGCCGCGATGACCTGCTCCGTTCGGCCGAAAGAGCTGCTTCAACCGCTTTCTGGTCAGTCACGTCGAACGCTATGGTGCCCAGGCCGACAACGTCGCCTTTGTCGTTCTTCGCCGGGAATTTCACAAGATAGCGCTGGTGCGTATTTCCGGCCCGAACAATCTGGATTTCCCGCGTCGCAACCCTGCCCGTTTTGGCGACAAGAGCTTCCATGGACCGAATGTCCGATGAAATTTCACCCGCCCCCTGCAACACAGAGGCCCCGGTCTTGCCCACGATTTCCCCGGCGGATTTGCCGAACCAGTCGCAATAGGCCTGATTCAGCATCAGATACCGGCCGTTCGTATCCTTCAGGTTCATGCAGATGGGGGAATGCTCAAAGAGAGCGCCAAGCCGGAGTTCCGAATCCCGCAGATCAGCAAGGATGCGTTCGGTGGATCTTGCCCTGACGACAAGAACCATCGCGCACATAAAAGCTGCCGCCGCCACGACGATGGCGACAGTCAGAATGTCGGCGCTCTGATAATCGCCATTACCCCATTCGAATGCGAGGATCGCAGCCAGAGCAAAATTGAGGCCTCCGACCAGGATCGACAATCTGTGCATCGGGTGAGCCCCCAGGTTACAAGTGCTGCTATTCTGGTAAGAATCGCGGCAAGAATTCAGTCGCGGGCAATTAAATAACCTGCAGGTCTTTTTGGCAAAACAATCACTCTGGCTTAGATAAAGCCTGACTGTGCTCCTTCCTGTTTTTCATCTGCTGCTTGAACTGCAACCAGGGTAAAACCGCCGTAAAATAAAGCGCGATCAGCAACCCTTCCCAACGCTTCTGCCGTAAATCCCAAACGAGATTGCGGCTCCATATCTGCTTTAGAAGCGTCCAGGTTTGCCGGATAGTCCGGCGAATCTTTCTCGGCTCCGGCCGAACCCAGCTCATGTAGGTCTGATAACGCCAGAAGGTGTTCGCGATGGACCGGAAATTATCCCGCCGCAAGTGATGGACGAATGCCTTGGGCTGATAAAGCAGCTTTGCGTCCGGCACTTTTGCGTACATCCGCGTACAGATCTCGAAATCTTCGCCATTCGTCCGAAGACTTGTCGGATAGGGGCCCGTGGCCTGAAGGGCCTCCCTCCGGAAGACCGTGTTCGCACCGAACAGGAAACGGGGATTGGTAACAACATTCCTGCCGTAATGCTGTCGCATGTGATAGGTGCGCCAGCGGTCGGGAATGGTTCCGCGCTCGGCCTCATTCACGGCACCGGCAACACCGCTGAGCTGCGGATCGCGCTCCATTTCTGCCGCAAGGATTTCGAGCCATAACGGATCGGCAGCGCAGTCGGAATCAATCGACGCGACAAGGTCCCCCTTGCTGAAGCGAATTCCGGAATTGCGCGCCGTCGCCAACCCCTTGTTCTTCGTATGCTGAACGATCTTGATGCCGGGGAAGCGCTTGGCGATATCTAACGAGCGATCCGTGCTGCCGTCATCCACCACCAATATTTCATCCGGCTTCCGGCGCTGCGCGATAAGTGAGGCAATACACGGAGCAATGGTCCGCTCTGCGTTATAGCACGGCACGTAGACAGAGATTTTGAGAGACACAGCTGGTCCTGTAACGATGTGCGGGAGGCCGGAGATCAGCTATTGGCGATCAGCTCTGCCCGAAGAGGAAACCGAGAAGCGCGAAACGGCGCCCCTTGCGCATATGCAGAACCTCATGCAGCAGCGAGCATGAAAACACGATGGCCGCGCCTGCCGGAGGTTTATAGGACTGCTCGCTGAATTCCGGAAACCAGATCTCTCCGCCTTCGTACTGATCGGAATTCAGGTTGATGGTCACGGCAAACCGGCGATAGGCAACCATCGGGTCCGTATTGTCCCGGTGACCGTGCAGGCGCCCCCCGCGCTCGCCCTCGTAACAGGCAATGCGGTAGCGCTCATGACGGGTGACCTTGTAGTGAAACGATTTCTGCAGCTCCGGCAGCAATCGGCTGGAAATCCGCTCGTCGATATAATTCTGCGTTTCGGGATTGATGACCCAGTGATCGATCCGGTCGCCGCGGCCATATTCCGGGATCCGCATCTTGCAGTCCGTGGTCCGGTTCTGCAGCGTATTGTGCCCCGGCTCGACATATTCCTGGCCCTGCATGGCATAGACACTCATCAGGTGCGCGCAGTCGGCCGGGCTGAACACGTCCGGCACCAGCAACACCGGCGGATGCATGCGATAGGGCTGTTCGGCCCGCAGCGCGGACTGGGCCTCAAGCACACTGCCGACGATCTCCGGGTGATCCGGCTTGTCCGCGTCCAGCAGCCTCAGGATATGCCGGTTCGGTGCGATCAGCACCGTGGCCGGTCCCGCATTCAGCGGCCGGCCGAACGGCGCCTGCTGCCCGAAGGCCGCAAAAGCCTTGCCATCGGCATCCATCAGGATCGAGGCCTCGGCAACAGGTTTGGGAAGATCCGGTTTCTTCTTGCCCGGCGCGACATAATAGATCTGCGCCCCGTGCTCCGCGAACCGTTCGCGCGCGGCTTCGAAAGCCGATGCCGTCGCCTTGTTCGCCGCCGCATCGTGCCCGAGAAACACCAGAATATTGAAGTCTCCGGACACTTCGTCCGCGAGCAGATTGAACGCATCCCCGGCGCAGCGCGGAAGCTTCACGGGAGCCGCGATATCGCCCTGTTCAATTTTGCGGATCGCACTTCCAGCCTGTATGGACATCGCCCAACCTCATAGCCATTCCTGAGCCGGAAGTGTGCCGATTCAGGCCCGGAAAGCAAGCGTTCAGGCGTGTTGTTCCAAAATGCAAACGGGCCCGCCAATGGCG
>NZ_CAXBDC010000080.1:0-21502 GCF_963974195.1 uncultured Nisaea sp. | reverse complement strand
GCAACCTTGCCGTCACGGACCAGCCCGACCTCGATGGAAAGCTGGGAAATGCTGGAAAACACATCCCCCGCGCCTTCGTCGGTACGCAATTGCTGGCTGACACTGGAGATCCGGATCTGGAAGCCGGTGACGGACGAATCATCGGCGGCTTTACCGAGCAGATCCTTCAGACTGTCGAGAGCACGGGAGACGGAGCCATCCGGGTCGTTCTTCCTGTCCAGCGCACCGAACAGCTTTTCAAGCTCGCCGCCGAGCAGCCCCTGCAAACCCGTCGTGGTGCGGTCGCTCTCGGAGATGGAGGCGGAGAACAGGTTGGCTCCGGCCTCGGCAGGACGGTATGTCGGCGTGGAAGACGTGGATGTGCTCTTGGCTGTCGCATCCTGGCCGACGACACGCGGCTGGGCGACCTGCACATTGGTAAAGCTCGACAGATTTGAAATGCTTATCATCGTACAGGCTCCATTCTGGGCCTCGGCATCCGGAGCTTGCTGCCCCTCACGAGGTAAGTCGGATCAACCTACCCTGAAATCAACCCCAAGATAACTCATCGTGCAGTAAGAGTCACGCGAGACGACGCACCACGTCTTCCGGGTTCGGCTGATCCTCCACCGGTTTATCCGGCGTCTCCGAAGCAGCCGGTTTTCCCGTCACCGCCTCGGCCGGAGCGGGAGGCTCCACCGGCGCCGGTGTCTCGATCAGCGCTGGCGACGGCGTAAGCTCCGCGTCCGCTTCCGGCAGGACAACGAGGGCCGAGACCCGTGGCGGCTGTTTCCAGGTCAGGGTCGCGAAGTGCCCGCAATTACCGCACGAGACCGTCCAGCTTCCGGAGGTCGCACCACAATCGGAGCAGGTCCAGGCCGGATCGGCCGGTGCATTCCCTGCCCGTTCCAGAAAACCGCGCGCCTGCGCCGCGTCGCCATGCTCGGCCTGCGCCATATAGGCCAGCAGCCGGAAGGCGCCGGCACTGCGCTCCGTCTCCGGAATGCCTTCAAGTGCCGTGCGCGCCACACCCCAGAGCTCGGCCGCGATAGCCGCCTCGGCAATAGCCAGGCGTCCGGTCAGGCCACCTGACTTTCCATCCGTCAGTTTCTGAATGCGCTTCAGCCGCTGGGCCGGATCGTCGTCCGGCCAGAGACCGGCATAGAGTTTCGCAAGGGCCGGATGCGGCGCTGCCGACCAGGCATCTTCCAGCAGACGCTGGGCCTTCTTGTCCCGCCCCTTGATCCGCTCCGCCTCGACCGCGATCTGCACGGCCGGCGGGAAAGCGGGTTCCACCGTCAGGGCCCGCGCCGCGAAATCCGCCGCATCGGCAAGATCGCCCGCTTCCTGCTTCAACCGGGCGCGCTCCATATCGATGGCCATGCGGTATCGTTTTGCCTCGGCTTCCGGGATCAGATCCCGGCGCACGGCATCAAACAGGGTCTTCTGCGCGCCATCCCAGTCTGCCGTCCCGGTTTCCAGCGTGAACAGGGTGCGGGCGACGAAGCCGGAATCCGGCCGCAGGTCCCGTGCCCGGAGAGCAAGCGGCAGAGCCTCGTCCCGGTCGTCCGCTTCGAGCGCCTGACGCAACTTGCCGACCAGACCGACAAAACGGGTTTCCGGGCTTTCGGTCAGTGCATCGAAATACCGTCCGGCAGCTTCCCTGTCACCGCCAAGCGCCGCCGCCTGGGCGGACAGCAGCCGGGTCTTCGACGGATCGTCGAGCAGCTTCTCGGCCCGCTTGGCCTGCTTGCGCGCCTCTTCGGCATCTCCTGCGGCAATCGCCGCCATGCCAAGGCTGAGGGCATTCACCCCCTCGTCCCGGCGGCGCGCGGCGCGGCGGTCGAAAAACCCGCCGGGCAGTCCGACAATACCCCGGAACAGCCGATAGACGATAAACAGAACCCAGAGCCCGGCCAGTATCGCCAGCAGGGCAACGCCGAAATAGGTATCGATGTGATAGCCGAGCCAGTCGATCGAGATCCGCCCGGGATTATCCGCAAGCTGGATGGCCGCAAAGGTGACGGCACCGATCAGAACGAAGAGGCCGAAGCAAAATTTCAACATGGCCTTACCCCGCTTCCGCAACGGAAGCGAGCGCGGCACCGCGCAGACGGGCCACCGCCTGATCGACCGCGACACGCGCCTTCGCCGCCGCGATCCAGCCGGACGCCCGTTCCGCCGGAGCGCCGGACAATTCCTCAAGCGCGGTAATGGCACCGGCGATATCGCCGGACGTGATGGCGTTTTCGGCCCGCACCAGGATGGCATCGACGCCCGGCCCCTCGGCCACATCGGTCCGCCTGATGGTCACCAGCGAGGCCACAGTATTCAGTGTCTTGCCGACCAGCCCTTCATCGCTACCGGCCATCTTGGCCTGACTGACCGCCTTGGCCAGATCGTTGAACCGCTGGGTGAGCGAGGCCACGGTTTCGACCCCGCCATCATGCGCGTCGAGCACGGAAAGAGCATCGGCCACCTCGCCCGACCCGCCAGCGGCCAGATCCTGCACCGATGCGAGCTGGGCCGCATAGCTGCCGGACGTCGCCGTGGCCGCTTCGAGTTGACCAACCGCGAGCAGCAACAGCCCCGCGCGCTCGCGCTGCGGCGCCCGCTTCTCGGCAAGCTGACGGACAGCAGCCAGATCGGCTTCCAGCCCGGCGATACGCTCTCCCGCGCCGCTTTCCGCCGTCTCGATCCGGCTGGTCACCGTTTCAAGATCGGACGGGGCAACCGTCTCGCGCGCTTCCAGAGAGACAATCCGCTCCCTGAGGGAGCCGATCAGATTGAGCAGGGCCTCATTAACCGTAGCAGCCTGCGTGCCGCCTTCGGCAGCAGCCGCAAGCGGCCGGGCCTCGAGCTCGTCCAGCCGTTGTTCCAGACGGTCAAACCGGGCGACCAGATCGGTCAGGGCATCCATGTCCGTATCCGGACGGGCAGCAGCCGCCTCCGCGGCGCTTTCGGCGGCGGACTGCGCCGCGCGCGCCGTTTCCCCAAGAGTGCCGATTTCAGCTTCCAGATTATCCAGACGCCCCGCCAGAGCCGTCAGGGGATCGACCACAGGCTCCGGAGCCGGGGTGACCGGCGCGGCGGCAGTGTCGGCGGGAGCGGGGGCAGGCGCGGAAACAGGATCGGGTGATGCGTCCTCGAAGAAAGCGATGACGTCTTCCACCGTGCCGTAGAAAGCATTATCCGGCACTTCCGGCAGGGAAAGCGGCAAACCGCCCTGTGCCACCAGCGCATCCGCCCTGTCCCGCCAGAGCGGATAGAGGACAGCGGCCACGCCACCGGCAACGATCACCAGAAGCACCAGAGAGCCGATCAGCTTGGTCCGCAGGGAGAAGCCCTGTTTTTCCGCAGCCCCGTCCGCGGGCTCTTCCGAGACGCGTGTCGGTTCGACATCGATGATGGTTGCATCCTCGACCTTGGTTTCGCCGGTACTCGTCTTGCCGGTCTGGCTTTTCGGATCGGTCATACGTCAGATCTTCCAAACTCAGCGGCGCGCAGTACGCCGCTTCACATTTCAGCCCAACCACTATCGAAGCATCTGGGCGCCGAAGATTCAGCTACTATTTTTTAGGCATCTTTGTGACATGGGGCCGCAAGCAGGGCGAGTAAATCCCCTTTTTTCGGCTTTGCCGCAATGCGGACGGCCGCCCATGGCATCGTCGAGACGGCATCCGCAACAGCATCGCTGAGGCAATATGCCGTCATCTCGTCACAGAATGACGCGAGCCCGGCCTGTTCGACAAGAGAGACGAAGGTTCGCCCCGATCGAGGCGAGAAAAACAGCACGCCCTGGATCTCTCCCGCGCGCATCTGCGTCTCGACATCGCGGGCCAAAATCCGTTCGGGAACACCGCGATAGGCGATGATCCGGCGCAGATCGAAACCGTCTCCGGTCAGAGCGCCCTCGATATCCCCGGCGACGATTTCGGCACTCAGGAACAGTACCGGCCCGGCGGCGGGGTCAAGACGGCTCCGCGCCAGTGCCGCGAGATCGGCGGCATCGCCATCAGCGCTTTCCACAGTCCCGAAGCCAAGATCCGCCAACCGCTCCGCCGTCGCCGCGCCTACGGCCAGAACCGGAGCTGCCCGGTCCTCCGTGTAGCGTGCCAGCGCCTCCGCGCCGTTCCGACTGGTAACCAGATAGGCCTGCGCCTGTTCGCCCGGCTCGGACACCGGATTGAAAAACTCGATGGACAGCATCGGGGCGAGCACGGAGCTGATTTCGTGGCCCAGAAGTTCCGCCTGCAACGCCAAACCGTCCTCGATCGCCCGGGTGATGAGGACCCGCACCGCCACTAGACCTTGTAGTCCGGGCCGGCCTGCGCGATCAGCGCTTCGCCGACAGCCAGACCGAGCGCGGCGGGATCGTCCACGCTGCCAACCTCTTCGGCCGAATAGAGCGCACTGCCGTCCAGCGCCGCCAATTGACCACGCAGCCGCAATTTCCCGCCCGGCAGCAGTTCCGCGAGACCGGCAATCGGCGTGCGGCAGGAGCCGTCAAGCCGGGCCAGCATGGCCCGCTCCGCCGTCACCCGGATATTGCTGTCCTTGTCGTTGATGCCGCGCACCCAGTCCAGAATGCGCTTGTCACCGTTTTTCCTGCCGGAGCGGCATTGCACGCCGATGGCCCCCTGCGACACGGCCGGAAGTAATTCTTCCGGCTCCAGCACACGGGTCGCCTTGTCCGCCAGCCCGAGGCGGCTGAGCCCGGCGATGGCCAGCATGGTGGCGTCGCACACACCTTCATCCAGCTTGCGCAGACGGGTCTCCAGATTCCCCCGGTAAAGGATGATCTTGAAATCCGGCCGCTTGTTCAAAAGCTGGGCCGCCCGGCGCACGGACGCGGTGCCGATGATCGCGCCTTTGGGCAGATCCTCGATGCTGTTCGCCACGCGGGAAATCAGCGCATCGCGCGGATCCTCACGCGGGAGAATCGCCGCAAGCTCCGTGCCTTCGGTCAGGAAAGTTTCCACATCCTTCAGGGAATGCACGGCGATATCGATACGGCGCTCGGTCAGGGCCGCCTCGATCTCCTTCATGAACAGACCCTTGCCGCCGATTTCGGCCAGCGCGCGGTCCTGTACCTTGTCCCCGGTGGTCTTGATGACCACGATCTCGACGGCATCGTCCGGCGCCAGCTCCGCATGAGCCTCGCCAAGACGGCGTTTGGTCTCATGGGCCTGCGCCAAGGCCAGCTTGGAGCCACGGGTTCCAAGACGGATCAGGGGGGGTGCTTTCGACTGGTGTTCCATGGGCCGACTGTGTAGACCGGTGCGCATGGCATTGGAAGAGCAAACAGCCCCTTCTGGAACCGCGCTCGTTCTCGGGATCGAGACCAGTTGCGACGAAACCGCCGCGGCGATTGTCGACGGCGCCGGGACTGTGCATGCCAATGTCGTCTTCAGCCAGATCGAGGATCATGCGCCGTTCGGCGGCGTCGTGCCGGAAATCGCCGCGCGGGCCCATCTGGACCATTTGCAGCCGGTCATCGCCCGCGCACTGAAAGAAGCCGGACTCGGTTTCGGCGATCTTGACGCGGTCGCGGCAACGGGCGGGCCCGGCCTGATCGGCGGCGTGCTGGTCGGCACCATGACGGCCAAGGCCATCGCCATGGCGCGCGGTATTCCCTATCTCGCGGTGAACCATCTGGAAGCGCATGCGCTGACCGCACGGCTGACCGACAAGGTTTCCTTTCCCTACCTGCTGCTGCTGGTCTCCGGCGGACATTGCCAGCTTATCTCGGTTGAGGGGCTGGGCCGGTACCGGCGCCTCGGCACCACCATCGACGATGCCGTGGGCGAGGCTTTCGACAAGACCGCGAAACTGCTCGGCATGGGCTATCCCGGCGGCCCGGCGCTTGAGAAAGCAGCGGCTGGCGGAAACCCGAAACGCTTCGATTTGCCGCGCCCGATGGTCGGCAAACCCGGCTGCGATTTCTCCTTCTCCGGCCTGAAAACAGCCGTGCGGCAGAAAGTCGAAGCGCTCGACAGCCCGACCGAACAGGATATCGCCGATATCGCCGCCGCTTTTCAGGAAGCCGTGGCGGGCAGTCTGGTGAACCGCTGCCGCAATGCCATCCGTACCTTCAGCGAGGAGCACGGCACCGGCCATGCCCTTGTCGTCGCGGGTGGCGTGGCTGCGAACCAGCGGCTCCGGGCCGCGCTCTCGGAACTTGCCGAACAATCCGGCATGAGTTTCACCGCCCCGCCCATCGCGCTCTGCACCGACAATGCCGCCATGGTGGCCTGGGCCGGTATCGAGCGTCTGCAGGCGGGAGAGAGCGATCCGCTGAGTTTCGCCCCGCGTCCGCGCTGGCCGCTCGACCCCGGTGCGCCAAAGGCCATAGGCGCGGGAGTGAAGGCATGAGCATCGACAGGATCGGTGTGCTCGGCGCCGGTGCCTGGGGCACGGCACTGGCCCTTGCCGCCCAACGCGCCGGACGGCAGACCGTCCTCTGGTCCCGCCGCCCGGATCAGGCCGAGACCATGCGCCGGACACGCGAGAACGCCGACTATCTTCCCGGCATCGTCCTGCCGCCCGGCCTCACGATAACCAGTGATCCGGCTGAAGCCATCTCCGGTGCCGACGCCCTGTTGCTGGTGATCCCGGCACAGCATATGCGCGGCGCTCTTGCAGCTTTCGACATTCCGGCCGGTATCCCGCTGATCTCCGCCGCCAAGGGGATCGAGCTGTCCACCGACAAGACCATGAGCGCGGTGCTGCGGGAGCTTCTCCCGAACAACCCCGCCGCCGTTCTTTCCGGCCCCAGCTTCGCGAACGAGACCGCCGCCGGGAAGCCGACCGCCGTCACCCTGGCGGCAGCGGACCGCGATCTGGCCCTGACTCTCGTGGAAGCTCTCAACGCCGGAACCTTCCGGCCCTATGCCTCCACCGATGTCGCCGGTACCGAGGTTGGCGGTGCGGTGAAGAACGTGCTGGCCATCGCCGCCGGGATCATCAGCGGCATGGGGATGGGAGAGAATGCCCGCGCCGCCCTGATCACACGCGGCCTGGCGGAAGCCACCCGCTTCGCCGTCGCGCTCGGCGGCAGGGCCGACACGCTGATGGGCCTCTCCGGCATCGGCGATCTGATGTTGTCCTGTTCAAGCACCAGCTCGCGCAATTTCTCGCTCGGCAAGCGGCTCGGCGCAGGGGAGCAGTTGCAGGATATCCTCGGCTCCAGCCATTCCGTCGTGGAGGGCGTCTATACCGCCGCCGCGCTGATCCGGCGGGCGCGCGCCCTTTCCGTCGAGATGCCGATTGCCGAAGGCGTCGATGCGGTCTTGAACCACGGCACCGATCTCGGCACGGTAGTGCAGGAACTTCTGTCCCGGCCGATCGGCTGGGAAACACAGGGCGCACCGGCGTCCAAACCCTCTGCGTGAAGGAGACACCACCCATGGCCTACTGGTTGTTCAAATCCGAGCCGAATACCTGGTCCTGGGACGATCAGGTGAAGAAGGGCGCGGAAGGCGAAGGCTGGGACGGGGTGCGGAACTATCAGGCCTCGAACAACATGAAGGCCATGAAGATCGGCGATCTCGGTTTCTTCTATCACTCGGTCAACGAGAAGCAGATCGTCGGCATCGTGAAGGTGATCGAGGAATATCACCCGGACCCGACCGACGCGAAAGGCCGGTTCGGCATGGTGACGGTCGAAGCGGTGAAACCGGTGGTGAAACCGGTGACCCTGGCCGACGTCAAGGCCGAGCCCCGGCTGGAAGATCTGGCGCTGGTCCGTCAGTCCCGCCTCTCCGTCGTGCCGGTCAGCGAGGAGCAGTGGAAGATCATCATGGAGATGGCGGAAACGCCGCTCTGACGGCGGTCAGATTGCGTCTTCTTCCTCTTCAGGCAGCTCCCGCAGCCTGACCTCCGCGACGGTCTCCGGCGTGGCCCCGCCTGCAAATTTCCGTTTGTAATACGTCACCCAGATGGTGATCGCGGCGGTGCCGATCAGTGTCGGCGCCAGCCAGCGCGCGAGCGGCGGCAGCATGTCGCCGGTATTGACCAGGAATGCCGTGACCGAGGCGATGGTGCCGCCGAGCATCCGGATCATGTGGGTGAAAAACCAGGCGCGGGGATCGGACGGCGGTTTACGGAACCGCTTCAGATCGGCATACGCCATCAGGCTGCCGACGCTTCCAAGCACCACAAGCACCGGCGCCAGAGGCTCGGTGTACCAGTACATCCCGCCATAGGTCGCCATTGCCGAGCAGGCGATCAGGGTGAACTGCGCCGCCCCTTTGTCCAGCGCCCCGACCCGGTAACGCAGGTCAAGAGATGCCGCGGGCTGCTTCAGGTAAAGCGCCCGGTAGCCACTCAGCACCATGTAGAAACTGAAGATACCGACCGTCATCAGAAACAGGTCGTTTGTAGCAAGGCTGAGCGCGACCGAGCTGGCGAACACAGCAGCCATCGCCAGCACATAAACACGCCCGGCGAGCCGGTGCAGGCGCCGGCCTTTCGATGACACGATCGCAACCGCAGCGGCAGCGAGAGAGATCGCTCCCGCCACGATATGCAGGATCAGCAAAAAATAGGGTCCGGCGTCCATGATGTCAGTCTGACACCGCAGCCGCGTTCCGGGGAAGCATCAAACCGGGAACAGTTCCGGCAAAGCCGCAACCCGGTAAGGCTCGGACGCGTATGACAAAGCGCCGTTCACCACGGCGAAATCGACCTTCGGCAAAGCCTTGTCGCTGTCATCGACCACGATCAGATCCGCGCGTTTTCCGACTGCGATCACGCCCCGGTCATCCAGACCGCCAACCTTGGCGGGGCCGGCCGAGACCAGCGCCCATGCACTGCCCAGCGGCAACACGCCATCAGCGGCGAGTTTGAAAGCAGCGTGGAACTGGGCCGGGTAGTAATAATCGGAAATCAGATAATCGCAGAGCCCCTCCTCGATCACCGAAAGGGCGGACACATTGCCCGAGGCACTGCCGCCACGCAGGGCATTCGGCGCGCCCATGCCGACCGGGTTGCCCATCGACCGGGCCGCCCGCGCCGTCTCCAGATTGACCGGGAACTCGGCGATCCGTGCTCCCAGTGCGTTATAGTGCTGGCGCAGTTCCGGCGTGTCGTCATCATGCGAGCCGGTCGGCACGCCAACCTGACGGGCAAGCTCGGCGATCCGGCGCACCGTCTCCTCCGCCTCGTCCTCGCGGGCACGGCGGGCACGGACCTCGGCCCGGAAATCATCAAAAGACATGCCGAGTTGGTGCGCCCAGCGCTGCATCTTGTCCGGCGTCTCGCGCAGTGACTGCTCGAACTGCGGCAGATGGTCGTTGAAGACCAGCATGGAGACGCGGCCATCCTCAAGCCAGCGCATCGCGGTTTCCTGCTCTTCAATGGCGAAGGTTTCGAAACGGAGATGGAACTGAAGGTCCGCACCGAACCGCTTCCGGCCCCGCTCGATCGCGGTCAGAATTTCCTCCGCGACCCTGGAGCTGCGGATACCGCCTTCCCAGCTCACGCCCTGGGCCAGGAAAGCCGTGGTGATGCCGGAGGAGAGGATCGAGCGATCCGCGTCGACCAGGGCGATGTCGATGGGGAAGTGCGTGCCGGTACGCGGCATCAGACTGCGCTCGTAGCCGTCACCATGAAGATCGATGATCCCCGGCAGCACGAGCCTGTCATCAAGATCGAAGGCACGTCCGGTGACGGCCCCTGTGCCGATCGCCTGGATGATACCGTCTTCGATAAGAATCTCGGTTTTCTCTACCGAGCCGTCCTCGAGCAGGACACGGGCATTAACCAGGGAAACAGACATGGAACCTCAAGCGGGCTGGACTTCGGAAAAGGGAACATGTCCCCCTATTTCATTGCAAAAGAATGACAAGCGGAAAGAAAAATTCCCGCCGCGATCCGAAGCCGGCCCGGTTCAGTCGTCGCCGCCCACGTCTTTCGCAGCCATCATCTCCAGCCGCTTCTCGCGGTGAATAAGGAAAAGGTTGCGGACATAGACAATGAGGCCGGTCGACTGACCGAGGATGAATACCGGGTCCACACGCCAGATCGCGTAGATCAGCATCATGATACCGCCGGCACAGCTGAAATACCAGAAGGCGACGGGAATCACGCTCTTGCGGCCGATCTCGCTGGAGACCCACTGCACCAGAAAGCGCGCCGCGAACAACGCCTGGGCAACAAATCCGAATGTGAGCATGACCATCTCTTCAATGGAGAGGTCGAAGAAGGCATCCAGGTTCACAGATCGATTTCTTTCGCTTTAAGGCCGCCCGGACTCCGGCGCAGCAACCAGGCCACGCCCAGCAGGTCGGGAATGCCAACCAATGCACGGCCGAAATTCGAATATTTGGACTGACCATGCTGACGGTGGCGATGGTTTACCGGAACCACATGCACCGCGCAATTCTCGCGTTTCGCCAGAGCCGGCAGGAACCGGTGCATATGATCGAAATAAGGAAAGCGCAGGAAGGTCTCTCGGGCATAGAGCTTCAGGGAGCAGCCCGTATCCGGATTGTCGTCCTTCAGCAGGGCGCGGCGGAGTTTGTTGGCATATTTCGACGCCACCCGCTTGGACGTTGTGTCCTGCCGGTTGACCCGGTGCCCGGTGATCATGACCGGCTGTTCCGCCGTCGCGGTCTCCCGGTATTTCTCCAGCAGCTTCGGGATATCCGCCGGGTCGTTCTGCCCGTCTCCGTCCAGCGTGGCGATGATCCCGCCCCGCGCGGCGGCCACACCGTTTCTGAGACCCGCGCTCTGGCCGCAGGTCCGGTCATGCCGGATCACCCGGAGATGCGGACGATCCGCCTTCAGGCGCCGCAGGATGTCCGGCGTCTCGTCGGTGCTGCAATCGTCGATATAGATGATCTCGAAGGCACAGACACCGGTCAGCGCCGCCTCAATCTCACCGACCAGCGGCGCGATGTTCTCGGCTTCGTTCAGAACCGGCACGATGACGGACAGCAAGGGCGGCGTATCGGCGCCTGCCTCGGGACTGGAAACACTTGAATGCGGCACGTCGGCCCTTTCGAAAATGCCTGCCTTTGCGGTTCATAAGGTGTGGGGACGCCCCGATCAACCGCCAAGGGCGGGACGCTGATTTGTCGCAGGCGCCTAACGGGGTGCGGCGCGGTAGAGCGTAACGGCCACCGGATCGCCCCGGGAATAGTTCAGACCGCTGATTGTAGCACCTGCCTCCGGCTGGAGATTGAGGATTTCCGCCTCCTTCAGGAAGGCGTCACGGTGTCTGGCCTCGACCAGCACAACACCGTCACGAACCGCGTCAAGATACCGGGCGGCCTCAGCACCACCGCCATGTTTTGTATCGGTACCAAGCAAAAACACCGCGCTCGGCTCACCAAAACCCGCAATGAACACTGGCGTGGATCGGTCCGGAGCGGCATCGGAAACCGCGGCGGCAAGCCGTGTCCCCACCCAAAGCGGCTGAAGGGACGGCAGCGCGGCCTCGAAGATCAGCACATAGGTGCCCGCCGCGCCGATGATCGCAACCAACAGGGCCGACCGCATGGCCCCGCGCCAGTAGGCAAAGGTGGCGAAAAGCGCGACTGCCAAGGCGGCTAGCCCGGCGCTCCAGAACGCCACCCCCGGCATGGCCAGGGTCACAGGCGGTATCAGGAAAAGCGGGCTCCCCAGCAGCCCCGCCGCGAACGCAATCCCGAGAAGCAACCAGATACCGCCCCACCCCCGGCTCCAGAGCCGCCCGAAGTGACGGGCAATCGCTCCGCTGTCGGTGACGGCCATCGCCGTCAGGATTGCCAGGGCGGGGAAGATAGGCAGGGTGTAATGCGGCAGCTTGGTCGGGATCAGCTCGAACATCAGCCAGACCGGCAAAGCCCAGCAGATCAGGAACCGGACCGGCTTTTCAGCCCTGTTCAACCAGGCCCCCGTGACGGCCAATGGAAGGAAGAGCGATCCCGGCCAGAATGTCAGCGTGAGAATGGCAAGGTAATAGCCCGGCGGCATGCCGTGACTTTCCACTCCGCCACCGACCTTGTTCAGCATGTCCTCGACCACCGCCTTTTGCAGGAAATGGCCGTCCGACTGCACGATGATCGCAATGAACCAGGGCAGCGTGACCGCCAGCATCAGCGGAATGCCGACAAGTGGGCGGAGCGGCTTTGCCCAGGCAAGCGTCCGGTCCCAGAGCCCGAGGCCGGCAATTGTCGCGATGGCCGGCGCCAGAGCGACAGGTCCCTTCAGCATCACTCCTGCCCCGAGTGCGATCCAGAACAACGGGAAAAGATGGCGGCGATGCTCACCCCGATAGAGCGCTGCCAGGACATATTGCCCGGCCGTGATCGCGGCCAGCAGCATCGCGTCTGTCTTCGCGATATGCGCCTCGGCAACCAGCAGAATACTGGAGGCCAGTATCCCGGCCGCGACGATGGCAACGGGTCGCGAGGTCAGAATGACGGCGGTCAGATAAGTGAAGATAACAGCCAGCATCGCGCCCAGCACGGAGGGCAGCCGGTAAGCCCAGACGGCGGTTTTATCGCCCCCGGCAAATAGCGTTACCGACGCGGACTGCATCCAGTAGATCAGCGCCGGCTTCTTGTAGCGCGGCTCTTCCTGAAAGCGGATATCGATATAATCGCCTGTCTCCAGCATCTGTTTGGAAGCCTGCATGAATCGCGGCTCGTCCCGGTCAAGCGGCGGCGTGGTTCCCAGGCCGGGCAGGTAAAGCACCAGGAATAGCGCCGCGAGGGCGATGGCGTGTCGAACAGGCATACAAACTGGTACCGGATGAAGAACGCAACGACGAGCTATATAGCGCCAGATTACTACGGTTCTGTGTGCTCGATCATGGAGTAGAAGGAAGCCGCTGTTTTATGCGCCGCATGCACTATAAACTCGGCAGAGAAAAAGAGTGGGATAACTTTGTAAAGTATGCACAAACCAGAAATCGCTTCGCTAGATACAAACGCGGTAAAAGAAATTTTTTCCGAGAAAACCCTCGGGAGCCTCGTGGAAACGCTCGGCCCGATTCTTCAGCAGGGAGGCGGCAAAACACTCGTTTACATGCTCCCCGCAGCGTCAAGGCTCGGGCATATGACCCTGGAGCCATTCTATGTCCGTCACTTCTTCGGCGAAACACACGACACTCTGGCGGTAATCATCCATGATCACCGGTTCAAGGCTCACAGCAAAGGCCTGCGACGGTTGCACGAGCCGCGCATAACCTTCATCGAGAGCATGAACCGGAAACTGGTCATGATGGGGCATTTTAACGCCCGTGCCCTTGAAATCGGCCCCCTGACCTGGGCTGTCATCTCTCCGAGCGCGATGGTCCGGAACTTTGTGCAGTACCTGGAGGCTGGCAACCCGATCAACCACCTCAAAATGCCCGGCGACTTGACAGAAGAGGGTGATGCCCTGCTCGCTTCCATGGGATACGGCGACGACAGACCAATGATTGTCCTCCATGTCCGGGACATGGGGTATCTGCCGGAAATGAGCTATCATAGCTTCAGGGCAGCGAAGATCGAAACGTACAAACCAGCCATCGACTATCTCGTCTCCAAGGGATACCGGGTCATTCGAATTGGCGATAAAACCTCGGTGAAGCTGGAGCATGAGAGCCCCCTGGTCGTGGATCTCCCGCATCACCCGGACTATTCGGATATTCTGGATGTCTGCTGCATGGCAAAAGCCCGCTTCGCGATCACCTGTTCATCCGGACCGGAATCCATGGCACGGGCTCTTGGCACCCCGATGTTGACGCTCAACGGCTACATTCAGCCGGACTATTGGCTGAACCATGACGATGTGCTGTTGCTGAAAACCTATCGTGATACGGCAACGGGGGAGAAAATTTCCTACGATTCCATGCTGTCGAAGAACCTGTTTCTTGAAACGACGACGGAGGGTTTTGAACGCGCCGGCATAACGCTTGAAGACAATACCCCGCATGAAATTCTTGAAGCTGTTCAGGAGATGGACATGCGGATCAGCGGCACTTACGTCCCGGATGAAGCACTGGACAATCGGTTCCATGAGCTTTCCGTTCAGCATTTGGCCCGATATCGTTCAGAGTTGCCCGATATCGGACCGGGCGAGCAGGATCGTTTTGAAACCTATGCCTTTGCGCTTCCCTGGACTCGATACAGCCAGTCCTTCATGCAGGCCAATCCCTGGTTCCTCCGGTAGAAGCCCCCCTGCCGCGCCACACTCTTGCCTCTCTGGGAAACACATATTAGGTCCAGAGGCTTCTCCCGCGCGTATTGCAGGAGACTATGTTGGGAGACGATAAAAATGGCCCGAGCCAGCCTGCCGATCCTGATCGCTTTTCTCGTCGCATTCGGCGGTAACGCCGCCCATGCCGTGTTCCCCGAGAGCGGGGACAGTGCGATCGAACGGCCGCCGATCTACTTTGCCGGCATCAAGGCGATTGAGGACGGGGACTACGCCAAGGGCCTTGAGATCATGCGGTCTTTCGTCGAAGAAGATCCGCAGGACGCCGACGCCTGGGCATTGATCGGCTTCAGCCTGCGCAAGACAAAACGCTATGTCGATAGCGAGCTTGCCTATCAGAAGGCTCTGGAAGCCGATCCGAAAAATCTCGCGGCCAACGCCTATGCGGCAAAACTCTATCTCGAGACCGGCCGCGTCCAGGACGCGGAACAGAAACTCGCCGTTCTGGATGATCTCTGCGCGGGCGGGAAAGGCTGCGAGGAGCGGCAAAGGCTGGCCGAAATGATCGAGGCCTACAAGAAGACCGGCAAGGTCGACGCGGACTGGTAGCCTTCAGTCCAGTTCCAGGCCGCCATCCCATTCGGGATTATCCCGGAACCGCTTGCGCAGAAAATCAATAAAGACACGCACCTTCAAGGGCAGGTTCCGCGCGGTCGGGTAAAGGGCGTAGAGACCGATTGGCGCCGGGGCGAAACCGGTCAGAATCTGCTGCAGACGCCCCGCCCGGATACTGTCTCCGGCAATGAAGGTCGGGATCTGGGCAATGCCGCCACCATGCTCCGCCATGCTCAGGATGGCATCGCCATTATTCATCAGCATGCGGGGCGTGATCCGGTGCTGCTGGGCCCGCCCCTCGATCCGGAAATCCCAGGCCGCGCCTTCATTGAGATAGCTGTAGGCGAGATGCTCATGCCCGGCGAGGTCCCCCGGATGTTTCGGCTCGCCCCGTTTTTTCAGATAATCGGGCGAGGCTACGGTCACCAGCCGCGCCGGACAGAGCTTGCGGGCGATCAGTGTCGAATCCTCCAACCGCCCGATCCGGAGCGCCACGTCATAGCCTTCCTCGACCAGATCCACCCGGCGATCATTGAGCACCAGCTCCATGCTGAGCTCGGGATATTCAAACAGAAAATCCGGCAGCACGCGCGCGAGATGCAAGCGCCCGAAAGACACGCCGGTGCTGATCCGCAGACGCCCGCTCGGGTTTGACTGCAGGGAGCCCGCCTCCCGCTCCGCCGCGTCGACTTCCGCCACGATCCGCTGGCAACGCTCGTAAAGCAGGGTTCCGGGCTCGGTCAGGCTGAAGCGGCGCGTCGTGCGGTTGAGAAGACGCGTGCCGAGATGGTCCTCCAGCGCACTTACCTGCTTAGAGACCGAGGATTTGGAGATCCCCAGGCTGCTTGCCGCCTTCGAGAAACCGCCCTCCTCGACGACTTTCGCAAACACCACCAGCCCGGTCAGATTATCCAGCATCGCGCTTTCTCACAGTTTCTCACGGGAAACAATTTTATTCGTTTTACCCCAATTGTTCGAACGCAACAATATCCCCAAATTTCATGTCGAAGCGGCGATGCAACCCCGTCGCGGGAGACACATCATGACGAAACTTCTTGTTCTTTATTATTCATCCTACGGCCATATCGAAACCATGGCCGGTGCGGTCGCCAAGGGCGCTTCTGCTGTCGATGGCGTCGAGGTCACCGTGAAGCGCGTTCCCGAACTGATGCCCGACGATGTGGCGAAGAATGCCGGCATCAAGCTGGACCAGGACGCGCCGGTGGCTGAGCCGTCGGAACTTGCCGACTATGACGCGATCATCTTCGGCACCCCGACCCGGTTCGGCAACATGGCGTCGCAGATGCGGAATTTCCTCGACCAGACCGGCGGCCTCTGGGCCAAGGGTGCGCTGGTCGGCAAGGTCGGCAGCGTCTTCACCTCCACCGGCACCGGCGGCGGCAACGAGTCGACCATTCTCACCACTATCCCCACGCTGATGCATCACGGCATGATCATTGTCGGCCTGCCCTATGCCGCCGAAGGTCTGACGAACATTTCCGAAGTCCGTGGCGGCTCCCCCTACGGTGCAGGCACGATTGCGGGTCCGGATGGCAGCCGTCAGCCGAGCGAGCTGGAACTCTCGCTCGCGGAATACCAGGGCAAGCATGTCGCAACCATCGCGGCGAAACTTGCCGGCTAAATCACACACCAGACAGGAGTGGGAACCATGATTGAGATCAGACATTTCGACTCGCTCGGCGCGGCCAAATTCGGCTGGCTGAATGCCCACCATCACTTCAGTTTCGGCCAGTATCATGACCCGAAGCGCATGGGCCTCGGCCCACTCCGGGTCTGGAATGACGATACGATCAAACCGAAAACCGGATTCGACCCGCACCCGCACAAGGACATGGAAATCATCACCTATGTCCGCAAAGGGGCGATCACCCACAAGGACCGGCTCGGCAATGAAGGCCGCACGGCCGCAGGCGATGTGCAGGTGATGCATGCCGGGACCGGCATCGTGCATGCGGAATACAATCAGGAGGACGAGGACACCCAGATCTTCCAGATCTGGATCCATCCCGACCGGACAGGCCATGAGCCGGGCTGGGGTTCCATGAGCTTTCCGGACAAATCCTCCGGCAGCTTCACAACCCTCGCATCGGGCCGCCCGGGCGACAAGGCCAGCGATGCCCTCTCCATCCATCAGGATGCCGCCGTCCTCGGCGCCAAACTGAAAACCGGAGAGGAAGTGACCTACAGCTTCGGCGCCGGTCGGCAGGGCTATCTCGTCTCGACCGACGCCCCGGTCGAGATCAATGGCGCGTTCGCCGAAGCGCGGGATGGCATCGTCGTCACGGGCGAAGACAAGATCACCGTGTTCGCCCTCGGCGATACGGACATCGTCATGGTTGACGTCGTCTGAACACAAGCATCCATTAGCGGGGAAACATCCGTTGATCGGCTCAAAACGCAGCGCCTTCCCGTCCTGTTCGGGAAGGCGTTTTGCTATGCTGTCCGGCCGCCAAAGGGTTTCAAGACAGTCATATCCAACCGTCCAACAGCATCAACCAAAGATCGTTTTCACTGCGACACGCAGCAGAACAGCCAAGCAAACAACGGTTGATTTTTTAGTGATATAAAGTTCATGGAAGCTGTTGAAACGACATGAACATCCTCTATAGTCGACACTCTCATCACCACGGTATTCACCGTAAAATAACGATAAATTACGGCTTCGGGAGCGGATCTCCACCATGATGAATATCAGCCTGAAACGCGCGCAAGGCGTGACCATCCTGCTGTTGGCCGTCACACTTTCTGCGTGTCAGACGACCGGAGTGAAAAACGAGGCCGGCGTCCAGACAACCTATCAGGACTCGACCAAACCCGGTCCCGCGACCGGTATCGGGATCGAGGGACAGGATATCATTGCGATGGCCGATGCGATGATGCGCGACATGATGCTGTCGCCGCAGCTCGCAAATGCGGCCGTCCCGCCGCGCGTCATCATCGATGCCAAGCATTTCACCAATGAAAGCGCCCAACGGATCAACAAGAACCTGATCGCGGACCGGCTGCGGGTCGGCCTGTTGCGCGCCGCGCGCGGCCGCATGCAGTTCGTTGGCCGCGAATATGCCGATGTTGTCGCCAAGGAACGCGAACTGAAGCGCAGTGGCACAGTCGATGTCGCAACGACGGGACAGGCACTGGCACAGGCCGGCTCGGATTACCGGCTCGTCGGCCGCATCGCCTCGCTGGATTCCCGCGATACCTCGACCGGCATGCAGCAACGCTTCACGCAGATCACTTTCGAGATGGTCGACCTTGAAAGCGGCATCCTGATCTGGACCAACATCTACGACTTCACGAAGGCCGCCGCGGATAGCGTCACCTATCGCTGAATAAACAAAAACCCATCCGGCGCGCGGGGGCGTGCATGGAGGGATAAACATAGCGTATGGGGGAGAAATGCGCGTGAAATGGGGAAAGGCTTCGGTCGCTATCTGCGTTGCCGTATCGATGGCTGCGTGTCAGACGCTTCAGGACCATGAAAAGGAGCGGGTGGTATCGGCCGAGGAACTCAAGATGGCCCTCGCGGATAAACCGGTCGAACTGCACGGTGATTATCGCATCCTGCTTGCCCAGGGTGAGCGGAACGCGGTGCTGAACCATGCCCGGATTGGCGTCAAGGCGTTCGAAATGGGCAATATCGAGCTGGCGCGCAAGGAGCTGGCAGCTGCCGCGGACCGGATTGAGACCATCTATGCCGACAATACTGCCGCGAAGCAGGCGCTTGGCAAATTCGTCAAGGAAAACATCAAGGATTTCAAAGGCGAACCCTATGAACGCGCGATGGTGTTCTATTATCTCGGGCTCGCCTATCTGGCGGAGGGTGACTTCGAAAACGCCCGTGCCAGCTTCAAGGCCGGCGAGTTTCAGGACACACTATCCTCCGAAGAGGAATATCAGGCTGATTTCGCGCTGCTGAATTACCTGTCCGGATGGGCCTCCAAATGCAATGGCGACGACGAGTTGGCCGAGGATGCTTTTTCCGTCGCTCATGAGCACCGAAGCTCCCTTGCCGTGCCGGAAGACGATATGTCCACTCTGGTGATCTACGAATCCGGCCAGGCACCCGCGAAATTCGCCGCCGGAAAATATGATGAGCAACTGAAAGTGCGGCGCGGATACCAGACCGGCATCGAAGAAATCACCTATGATCCGGACGGCTTGAATCTCTCGCTGAATATGGCCGCCAACGTGTACTGGCAGGCCACGACCCGCGGTGGGCGCGAGGTCGATGCAGTGCTGGCGGGAAAGGCGAAGTTCAAGGACGGCATGGATGCCACCGGCACTGTCCTGGCCCAGGTCGGCGCTGGCGCCGCATTGTACGGCGCAGGCGCAGGCAACAGGGATGCGGCGCTTGTCGGCCTCGGCATTCTGGTCGTTGGCCTGATCGCGAAGGCTGCCGCCGAAGCAGCCCAGCCGGATGCGGATATCCGTTATATTGACGTTCTGCCGGACACGGTCGTGCTTGCCACCTCCACCTTCGGGGCGGCACCGGCCAGCTTCTCCGGTCGCGGCGCGGAAGTCGTCCAGGCATTCCCGGGTGAAACCTGCGGTCTGGTCTGGGCCCGGGACGTCAGCATCATGAAGACACTACCGGTCCGGGCTCCGAACAGCGCCGCACCGGCAACGTGAGGGAAGGTTTCCTCAAACTGGCTCAACAGCCCATGAAGAGAGCATGTGAACGATGAAGATTTTCACGATTGCCACCGCCGCCCTTGGCCTCGCAGTGCTGTCCGGCTGCGCCAATGTCGAGCCGCGTCCCCAGTGCGATTTCTACGCCTACAAGCGCAACTTCGCTCTTGCCGAGCAGGGCCCGCAGCGCCTGGTGCCCCGGGTTCCCGGATCGATCACGGAGATGCCGCTGAATTATGCAAACGTCACCGATGTCGGCATCACCAACAAGATTCTTGTCCAGGCGACCTCGGCCCAGCGCAATCCGGACGGCTCCGTCCGGGCCTTCGCCCGGCTGGTGAACTGCACCGATCACACGCTCCAGGTCGAGGGCCGGGCGACCTTCTTCAACGAAGGCCAGATCGAGAGCGAACCCGCCACCGCATGGACACGGCTGATCCTCAGCCCGCACACCTATCAGAGCTACGCGACGCACAGCACCAATCCTGATGCGGCTCTCTATCTGATCGAATTGCGGGAGGGTTCATGATGTCTCCCCGCCTGAAAACAGCCCTCGCGGCGCTGGCCTTCGCGGCAGCCGCCGGTTCTGCCCCGCCGGTTGCGGCGCAGAGCAGCAACGGCACATGGCAATTGCGCGCGAATCAGCCCGCCGTCATGGGTTCCGGTAACACGGATACGAGCGGAACGGTCCAGGCGGCGCCGGTCATCCCGGTTAAAACAGTCGCGGATTTCGAACGGGCCTACCGCGATGCCGGAAGCCCGAAGACCGCGATTTTCTTCAACCGCACGATCAGCGATACGCCACGCAGCTGGGTCGCCCTCAGCCGGGCGGTCATCAGCGGCGCCGAAGAGAAGACAGCCGTTAAAGGCAACGATATCGATCCGATCTTCATCGTCCGGGGCAATGGCGGATTCGGCAGCGCGGCGTCGAGTACCTCCGTCGGCACCCAGAAAAAGATCCGTCTCGAATTCAAGAAAGAGCTGAATACCGGCGGGGAAAGCGGTGCCCGGGACAATCCGCTCTCCGAACTCGACATGGAACGTGTCCGCGCTTCCTTCGAGGGAGCCTTCCTGGATCATGGCGTCAATATTCTGGATCGGGCGATGATGATGCGCCTGCAATCCCGCACCGGTGGAAGCGACGATCTGCAGGCGCTGGAAATCGACGCCCTAAAAGGCCATGCGGACCTGGTTCTGGTCGCTTTCGGCATCCATGACCCGGAGTCTCCGAAGCATGTTGCCTGGCGCCTGCTGGCCATGGATGTAGATGACAGCCGGATTGTCTATTCCGGACTGGTGCGCGGTGACGATCTGAAGATCGCAGCCTCCGAAACCTGGACCGCAACCTCCGGCGGCTTCGAGAAAGCGACGAACACGGACGCCAACCCGGAAGAGATCGGTGCATTGCTGTCCATGGCCGTCATGAACAAACTCGGCCCGCGCCTCTGAGAGACTAAACGGTGAGCGCTGCGGCGCTAGATCCCGTGATATTTCCGGTACCAGTCGACGAAGGCGGGGATACCTTCCTCGATTGGTGTACTTGGCGTGTAGCCGAAATCTTCTGATGCCGGGTCGATATTGGCGTAGGTGGCGTAGACGTCGCCCGCCTGCATCGGCTGCATGTCCATGATCGCCTCGACACCGCAGGCTTTCTCGATCACCCGGATGTAATCCAGCAGCTTCACCGGCTTGTTGTTGCCGATATTGTAGACCTTGTGCGGGCAGGTATCGCCCTCGCCGGATGGCGGGGTGTCGAGCGCACCGACCACACCGGCGGCGATATCCGCGATGTAGGTGAAGTCGCGCATCATGTCGCCATTGTTGAAGACCTTGATCGGCCGGCCCTCGAGGATGGCGCTGGTGAACAGCCAGGGCGACATATCCGGCCGGCCCCACGGGCCATAGACCGTGAAGAAGCGCAGGCCCGTCGACGGCACCCGGTAGAGATGGGCGTAGGAATAGCTCAGCAGCTCGTTCGCCTTCTTGGTCGCACCGTAGAAGGAGACCGGGCTGTCCGTCTTCTGATCGGTGCTGAACGGCATTTCCTTGTTCGCGCCGTAGACCGACGAGGAGGAGGCATAGACGAAGCTCTTGCAGCCGCCGGGCCGGTCCATCAGGCCACGGACGA
>NZ_CAXBDC010000079.1:0-21530 GCF_963974195.1 uncultured Nisaea sp. | reverse complement strand
CCTCGTAGAGCTGGCTCTCGGTGCGGATGGCCACCCGGCGGCTCAGGTCCTTGAGAAAATCGCCGCTATCGAAATATTCGGCGGCGGCTGAGATGGCTTGCTCACGACTCACGGGGGTAGCTCCTGGGTTGGATAATACTGGGTTGGACAATAGTGGTGATCAGTTCAGCGGGACTTCGGGAAGGGTGACGACCTCGATGCCTTTAGCCTCGAGCGCGGCCCGGACAGCGGCGGCGACGGACGGACCGGTCGGCTCGTCGCCATGGATGCAGATGGAATGAACCAGCACGGGCACGTCCACGCCGTCGGTCGAGCGGACCTTGCCGGTCTCGACCATGCGCAGCACATGCTCCACGGCCTGCCCGGGATCGCGGATCATGGCATCGTCGCGCTTCCGGCTGGTGAGGTTGCCTTTGGCATCATAGGTACGGTCGGCGAAAACTTCGGAGGCGGTCGGCACATCGAGCGTGGCGCCCGCTTTCATCAGCTCGGAGCCGGTCGTCGCCAGCAGGATGATTTCGGGATCGACTGCCTTGGTCGCCCGCACAATGGCTTCGGCGAGATCCTGGTCTTCCGAGGCCATGTTGTTCAGCGCGCCGTGCGGCTTCATGTGGGTGACCTTCATGCCATGCATCGCGGCCATCGCCTGCAGCGCGCCGATCTGGTAGGCGATCATCGCTTCCACCTCGCGCGGGGCCATGGTGATTCGGCGGCGGCCGAAACCCCAGAGGTCGTTGAAGCCCGGATGCGCCCCGATGCTGACGCCTTCCGCCTTGGCTCCGGTCACGACACGGTCCATCACATTGGCGTCCCCGCCATGGAACCCGCAGGCCACATTGGCCGAGCCGACAATCTTCAGCATGGCCATGTCGTCGCCGATATCGTAGGCGCCGAAGCCTTCGGCCATGTCGGCGTTCAAATTCACTTTGGTCATGCTTACGGTCCGTGGCTATTGTCTCGAAACGCGGGTCGCGGGTCCGGGACGCATTGTCGAGGGGCGATGGGTCGATAGGATCCGAAGACTAGCGCCAAAGCTTTCGTGCGGTCCATCTCCGGAATAGAACCATTGTGATGTCGGAACCTGTTTTTCTTCCTGCCGGGGACACGGCCCTTGTCGTGCAGTTCGGCGAAGCCGTCGACGCGGCCGTAAATCGCCAGGTGCGCCATGTCGCCGCCAAGCTGCGCGAGACCGCGACGGACGGTATCGTCGATATCGTGCCGACGATCCGCTCCCTGATGGTGCATTACGATCCGCTGGTGACGCGCGCCTCCACGCTGCAATCGGCGATTTCGGAAATTCTGCATCACCAGCATGAGGGCGAGGACGGCTATCGGCTCTGGTCCGTTCCGGTCTGCTATGAGGGCGCGTGCGCCCCCGATCTGGAAAGCGTCGCGCGGGACATGAAGCTGGAGACCTCCGAGGTGGTGCGCCTGCACACGGCCGCGCCGCAGGAAGTCCTGATGATGGGCTTTTTGCCGGGCTTCCCCTATCTCGGCCTGCTGCCGGAAGCGTTCGATGTGCCGAGACGGTTCGAGCCGCGCGTGAAGGTGCCTGCGCGCTCGATCTCCATCGCGGTCCGGCAGACCACGGTCTACACGGTCGAGAGCCCGGGCGGCTGGCATCTGATCGGACGCACACCGGTCGAGTTCTTCGATCCGAAGCGCGAGGAGCCGATCCTTGTCGCTGCCGGGGACCGTATCCAGTTCCAACCGGTATCGATGGCCGACTATGAAGCGCTGCGAAAGGATGTCGAGGCCGGAGACTATGTTCCAGTCGTGCAGGATATCGCACCGGGAGAGGGCGCATGAGCGGGCTCAGGGTAATCCAGGCCGGTTTCGCGCCGACCCTGCAGGATTTCGGCCGCCCGGCCTTCCAGAACAGGGGCGTTCCCGTGTCCGGCGCGCTCGATCCCGTGTCGCTCCGGATCGGCAATGCGCTGGTTGGAAATGACGGAGGCGTGGCCGCCATTGAGTTCCGGATGATAGGCCCGGTTCTCGAAGTACTGGCGGAAAGCGTCCGCGTCGCGCTGACCGGCACCCGTGCCGGGATTGTCGTCGAGGAGGGGGAACGCGTCACGCTGCCGTCCTACCAGAGCGTCACGCTGAAACGCGGCCACCGGCTCTCCGTCAATCCGGTGACGGACAGCGGTGCGGCCTATCTCTGCATCGAGGGCGGCTTCGATCTTCCCGCCGTGTTCGACAGCCTGTCCACCTATGGCCGCTCCCAGATCGGCGGCTTTCAGGGCCGCGCCCTGAAGGACGGGGACGAGCTGCCCCTGTGCCTGAACGCGGTGCCGGAGCGCGGCGAGCTCCGGCTGGAAACCCCCGGCTATCTCGATGCCGACGGCCCGGTCCGCGTCGTGTTCGGCCCGCAGCGAGATTATTTCACCGACGAGAGTGCTGCCGCTTTCCTGACCAATGAATACAACGTCAGCCGGGAAGCGGACCGGATGGGCATGCGCCTTGAAGGCCCGGCGCTGGAACATGCGCGCGGCTACAACATCACCTCGGACGGGATCGTCACCGGCGCCATCCAGGTGCCCGGAAACGGCCTGCCGATCATTCTGCTGGCGGATCACCAGACCACGGGCGGATACCCGAAAATCGGCACCGTCATCTCCGCCGACATCCCGCGCCTCGGCCGTCTGAAGCCCGGGGACATGCTGTCTTTCACGGAAGTCAGCGTTGCCGAAGCTGAAGACGCGCGCCGGGAGCAGGAAAAGGACGTCAAGAGGCTGATCGGATCACTGAGCCCGGCCGCTGCCTGGCTCGACGAGGAGGCGCTTTATCAGGAGAACCTGATCAGCGGCGTGGTGCATAACGAAGAAGCGGTTTAGGGCGCGTCTTCTATAATGGCGCGCTTGCCGATGACTGCTTTTGGTAATCTCGGAAGTCGGTCAATCGACAGCGTCGGTCAGCAATGGGTGGGGAACGGTCTTTCGCTCCCCCGGGGCAGTTCTGCGAACTTCCCTCATTGCCCCAGTCTTGCCCCTTAGAAGATCATGAAGTCGGCGCTGGAGAGGGCGTCGGTATGCACGCCGATCAGGGTGACCGAGTTGCCGGCTCCGAAGTCAATGACCGCATCCCCGGCGGCATTGTCGGCGGCCCGGAGAAGCATGTCCTGCGGTGTGGCGACTGCCGTGCCGTTGATCCCGGCGGCAATAGCGATCCGGTCCTCGCCCGCGGTGAAGCTGTAGACGAGGTCGTTGCCGTCCGCCGTCTCGAAGCGGAACTGGTCGGCCCCGAGTCCGCCGGTGAGGGCATCGTCTCCGGTCCCGCCGGTCAGTATGTCGTTCCCCTGTCCGCCATAGAGCGTATCCGCACCATCGCCGCCGGAAAGCGTGTCTGCGCCCTGGTTGCCGTAGATCACGTCGGCTCCGAGATTGCCCTGGAGCCGGTCATCCTCCAGCCCCCCGATCAGTGTATCGTCACCCTGACCGCCATAGAGCGTGTCGCTCCCCCGGTTGCCGCAGATGATGTCCGCACCCTGGTTGCCATAGACGATATCCCCGTCCTGGCCACCATAGAGCGTGTCCGCTTCTCCCTGACCCCAGAGCGTGTCCGCGCCCTGGTTGCCGTAAAGCAGGTCCGTACCATTGCCGCCATACATCACGTCGCTACCGGCCAATCCCGAAAGCGTATCGGCTCCGCTCGTACCACTTAGCACGTCATCACCGGATGTCGCTGCGCTCGCGTTCTCGTTGCCACCGCTGCCGCTGGGGTCCGCGGGCTTCGCGCCGAGGTCCTGCAGTGTCACGTCATTGCCGTCGCCGCCGGCATAGCTGATCTGGTACTGGCGGGTGCCGCTGAAGAAGGTCGCTCCTTCCGCAAGGCCGCTGAAGGTGCCGGTCACGGCATCGGCCCCGTCATTGCTGATCAGCACATAATTGTCGCCGGTCGTCGATGTGTAGCCGAACACCGTGTTCAGGGTCGCCGAATTGATGGTGACGGTACCGGTGACGGAGACCTGGTCATATCCGGTCCCGGCGGCGGTGCCGTCGATCTCCATCGTCGCGGTGGAGCCGCTGGAGAGTGTGAGAGTGCCGGTGGAAATCGTCCCCGGGCTGTTACCGGGGGCAATGGTGCCACCCGACAGGATGGTGACCGGCATGCTGTAGGTGCCGGTCCCCTTGAGGGTGACGCCGGAGGCGATGGAATAGGTGCTGCTTCCGCTCAGGGTACCCGAGAACGTGTTGGCGCCGGGGTCGGAGAAGGAGAGGGAGCCGGCCCCCACATTCACGGTGCCGGAGCCGGTGAGGGCGCCGATGGTTTCGGTCGTGCCGTTCAGATCCAGGGTGGCCCCGGCGGCGACATTGACGGTGCCGTCATCGTCGAGGGCGTTGCCGCCGGAGAGCTGCAGGGTGCCGGCCGAAACGGTGGTGTCGCCGGTATAGGTGTTGCTGCCGGAGAGCGTCAGTGTGCCGCTGCCGGTCTTGGTCAGGCTGCCCGTCCCCGAGACCACACCGGAGAAGGTCGTGTTGGCTCCCTGATTGACGGTCAGGGCGCCTGCGCCGAGCGACACCGTACCGGCGCCCGACAGGGTGCCGATGGTCTCGGTGCTGCCGTTCAGGTCGAGTGTCGCACCGGCAGACACCGAGACGCTGCCGCTGTCCGCGAGCGCGCTGCCGCCGGAGAGTCGAAGGGTGCCGCCGCTCACCGTGGTGCCGCCGGTATAGGTGTTTGTGCCGGTCAGGATGGTGGTGCCGGTGCCCACCTGGTTCACCGTCGTCGAGCCGGCGATGGTGACGGCCGTGCCGCTGCTTGTGCCGTCGCTGCTGAGGACGTAGCCGGTATCGGTGTGGTTGAAGTTGACGGTGCCGCTGCCGCTGCTGTTCCTGATCGTCGTGGCGTTCACGATGCCCGCGGCACCGCCATTGCCGATGTTCAGCGTGCCGGTGCTGCTGCTGAAAAGGCCGGTGTAAAGTATGCCGCCGACGGTGACCGTGCCGCCGTCCGTAACGGTGAGGATCCCGACCCCCGAATTTCCGACGATCAGATTTTCGGCACCGGTGTTCACGGCCGAGCCCGCACCGTCGATGAGCAATGTCCCCGTGCTGCCAGAACTGTTACCGAGATAAGATTGGCCGCCATTGGCGGTCAGCGTCCCGCCACCGGTGACCTGCAGCGTTCCGCTGGTTCCGGCCACACCCCCGAGATAGAAGTAATCGAACGCGGGCGCTGCCCCGGTCAGTTGCGCCGTGCCGCCGTTATCGATGGTGGCAGAATCGGAGCTGCCGGGCACGCCTCCAACCCAGTTGCCGGCGACATTCCAGTCTCCCGTCCCGCCGCTCCAAGTGTTCAACAGGACCGGCAGGCCGGTGAGGGCCGCGGCGTTCAGCGCGGGGTGCGGCACAGGGCAGCCGGCGTTGAGAATCCAGGACCCGCCAAGCGCCGAGCCGCCGACCGGCTTGCTGGCGGCGGCCACCGGGCATCCGGTCATCCGCTCCAGCGTCGTCACGAAAGCCTGGCCGGCCTCTCCCTCAGCGACCGAGCAGGCATAGAGCTCGATCGTCGCACCGGCGAGAACATGTCCCATCGCCGCAAGAGCGTGCCGGCGCGCCCGCAGACTGTCCCCGGTCAGCGGGCGGTCGCCGAGGATCAGCGCCCCCGGTGTGCCATGGCAGATCACAACGAGTCGCCGGCCCGGTGCTGTATGCACTGCCGCCACAAGCCGTGCCAGGCCATCCTGCCCGGGATCGACCCGCACGACGCGCGCCGGGCCGGTCACCCCCTTGAGGATCTCGTCCGCAGCCGGAACCCGGGAGTCCATCACGATCAGGAGCGGCTGTACGGGCAAGTATTGTGTCGTGCGGAAGCCGGATGTCGAAAGCCGATCCGCCCCCGCGTTCGTCACATAGCCTTGATTCATCGTCACAGCCTCCGGCCTGCATATCATCATCCGGCCGTCCATTGATTATCCAGGCGGCGAAACTTGTCCTTAGGGTGACAAGTATTTTCCTTTTAATCCAATGCTCTGATTGGAAATTCATTTGTCATTTTCGGAAATTTTGGAATTTTGACCTTCAAATTTGAAAGTGTTTGGAAAAATTGGAGAAAATTGTGATTGGCCACGAAGGGCTATCGCCTCCCAACGGTCGAACCGGTTTTGGGAAGACAGACCCGACCTGCTCGACTGCAGCAGCCTGGCAGACCTTGTGGTGCGAGCGCATCTGTCGGGAGTAGCCGTTCGTCGCAATCAACTGACATGACGTAATGCGGACGAAGCGGTCATCCGGCGCGGCAGTGCCATTACTTCCTTGTTCTGAATAGCGACACGGCTATAACCGTTTGTCCTTACTCCAGCAGCAGGACACCACCATGAGCATGCGCGTCGGCATTGTCGGGATCAGCGGTTTTGGCGGCGGCGAGGCTCTGCGCCTGATCGCGAACCATCCGTCTTTCGAGCTGGTCTATGCTGCGGGCGAGAGCAGCGCCGGGCGTCGGTTGGTGGAGCTTTTCCCGGGGGTGCCGGCCAAACTGGCCGGACTGGTGGTCGAGAAGTGGAATCCTGCAGCCCTGCCACAGCTCGAGGTGCTGTTTGCGTCGCTGCCCACGGGCGCCTCGGCCGAGGCGCTGGCGCGTGTTCCCGAGGGGGTGAAGATCGTCGATATCGGCGGCGATCACCGTTTCGTCGAGGGGTGGGCCTATGGTCTGGCCGATGTCTGGCCGGACCAGGTCGTGGGGCAGGCCCGGGTTGCCAACCCCGGCTGTTTCCCTGCGGCAACGCTGACAGCACTGGCGCCGCTGCTGGCCAACAGGCTGATCGAGCCCGGTAACGTCGTTGTGGACGCCAAGACGGGGATCTCCGGCGCGGGCCGGGGCGGCAGCGACAGCAAGTTCGGCTATGCCGAGAGCAACGAGAACCTGGTGCCTTACGGCCTGCTGAAGCATGTCCACATGCCCGAGATGGCCAAGGCCATCGAGCGGTTGAGTGGCGGCAGCGCAGACGGGCTGGTGTTCACGCCACATCTGGTGCCGATGACCAGGGGCGTGCTCGTCACCATCTATTGCCGGGGCAGTGCGACCACGAGGGAGTGCCTTGATGCGGCCCGGCGTTTCTATGACGGGCGGGCATTCATCCGCGTGACGGACAGGCCGCCGCAGACCAAGTGGGCCACCGGCTCGAACCTCGCCTTCGTCAGCTATGCGGCCGATCCGGAGCGCAATCTGGTGATCGCGATGGGGGTGGTCGACAATCTCGGTAAGGGGGCGGCGGGGCAGGCCGTGCAGAATGCGAACCTGATTTGCGGTCTGCCGGAGGCCGCAGGGCTGGACGGCGCGCCTCTTTGGCCGTGAGGTCTATTGTTGCCCCAGATTTCGTGGGCCTCTCCCTTGAACCAGGCCGCGCGGTCTAGGCGGCGCGGCCGTAGCGGTAGGTTCCGTTGTCAGCCAGCTCCCGCGTGATCTGTCCGTCCTCGATCAGCAGATGCAGGTGCGCCAGCGCCTCGCCGACGGCAAAGCGGGTCTGGTGCAGGTCGAGCTCTCGGGTGAAGAGGGTCTTCATCACCTCGGCGGCGGAGGCTGGCCGGTCGCAGGCGGCAATGGTTTCCTCCAGCCGCTCGTCATGGTGGCTGCGGAGGGCGTCGATCCGGAAATTGATGCCGCGATAGGGGCCGTCATGGCCGGGAAGCACGAGAATGTCGTCCTTGCCGCCCTTCATGCTGTCGAGGAAGGTGAAGAAATCCTGCAACGGGTTGCCGTCTGGCTCCGTCCACCAGACGGCGATGATCGGGGTGATCCGGGGCAGCAGCAGATCGCCGCCGAGCATCAGATTGTCCGCTTCCGAAAACAGGCAGACATGGTCCGGTGAATGACCGGCGCCGAAATAGGGGCGCCAGGTGCGGCCGCCGATACTGAAGCGTGTATCCGGGCCGATGCGGTTGAAGGCGGGCGGAACGGGCGAGACCAGCTCGCGATATTCGTTGCCGATCTTGCGCATCTCGCCATTGATATCCGCGCCAAGACCAAGCCGTCCGTAGAAGCCGACCATCTGGTCGACGAAATCCTCGGACGTGTCGAGATAATAGGCCCGGGCATTCAGCCATTCGGTCCGGCTCATCCAGAGCGGGGCGCCGGTCTGCTCCTGCAGCCATCCTGCAAGGCCGACATGGTCCGGATGAAAATGCGTGCCGATGATGGCCTGCACCGGGTCGTTCCCGATCACGTCCTTCAGGATTTTCGTCCAGGCGGTCTGGCATGCTTCCGAGTTCAGGCCGCAATCGACAATCACCCAGCCTGCATCGTCTTCCAGCAGGTAGAGATTGACGTGATTGAGGGCGAAAGGCAGCGGCAGGCGCAGCCAGTGCACGCCCGGCGCAACCTCAAGGAGAGTGCCGTCTTCCGGCCGCGTGTCTCCGAGCAGATAGGTAAGTTCCTGTGTCATGGTTGCGGACCTTAGTCAGCACGCGTGTGGCTGGAAAGTGCCTAATGCGAACAAGTCGCCGGGATATTTAGCCAAACCATCCGGAGAGCGTCTTTCTTCCCGCATGTTAAGCATCTGTGACATGCCTGAAAAATGCGGCCTCGAGCCTCGCCAGACCGGGCCGGAAAGGGTAGAAATAGCGCTTCCTTCCAAAGTGAGTTTTCCCGCATGAACAGTCATCCCAGCACCGGCACTCTCTGGCTCGTCGTGGGGCCGTCCGGTGCCGGCAAGGACAGTCTTCTGGACGGCGCCAAGGCCGCCTTGTCGGACAGCCCGGCCCATTATTTCGTACGCCGGGATATCACGCGCCCGGCGGATGCCGGGGGTGAGGACCACAACCCGGTGTCGGTCGCGGAATTCGAGGCACGGCAGAAAGCGGGGGGCTACTGCCTGAGCTGGCAGGCGCATGATCTGCGCTACGGCATTCCGAAGGCGATTGAAGCGGAGCTGACGGCCGGACGGCATGTCATCGTGAATGTATCGCGTGCACTGATTGGCACGGCACGCGAGATGTTTCCGGATGTACGGGTGGTGAACATCACGGTGCCGCGCGCGGTTCTGGAAAGCCGCCTCCGGGGGCGGGGGCGGGAGAGCGAGGCCGATATCCAGAAACGCCTGGAACGGGCCGAGGCTTTCACGCTGGAAGGGCCGGGCGTGATCAGCTTCATCAACGACCGGCCGCTTGAAGAGTCCGTCACTGCCTTTACGGCATTATTCGCGCAATAGGAGAAATATCGGCTAAATCCGATATTTCAATAGGTGCTTACCGATATTTGGCCAGGAACGCCGCTGCCGGCAGGGCACGGAAGTCGCTCATGCGCTCTTTCAGCAAGGCATGCGGCCAATCCCACCAGGCCAGTTCCAGCAAACCTTCGGCTGTTTTCTCGTCCACCCGGCGCTTGATTTCCTTGGAGGGGACACCGCCAACGATTGTATAAGGCGTAACGTCCTTGCTGACGACGGCCCCGGCCGCGACAACGGCGCCTGTGCCGATATTTACCCCGGCCAGCACGGTCGCGCCGTGGCCGATCCAGACATCATGCCCGATCGTGCAGTGATGCTGCCGGCGCCAGTCGAAAAACGCCTCGTCATCCTCGCCCAGATCGTATGCGGCGGCACGGTAGAGGAAATGATGCTGCGAGGCGCGTGTGCTCGGGTGATTTCCGGGATTGATGCGCGTATGGGATGCGATGGAGCAGAATTTTCCTATCGTGGCGTAAATGATGTCGCTGTCATTCACCACGTAGGAATAATCGCCCATCTCGGTCTCGATGACAGAGGTGCGGGCGCCGACTTCTGTCCAGGCTCCAAGCTCGGAATCCTGGACCTGGGCGGTTTCATGCACGCTCGGCATGGAGGAGAGTTTTTTCTGTGCCATGAACTGGAGCTTTCCGTTTCTCTGCAACAACCGGCGTCAGGTGACGCGCGTACCCGCCCGCATGACCTTGCGAACCACGGGCGTGCCGTCCTTGGCCAGGCGGACCCGGATCAGGTCGGCCCGTTTGCCGGGAAGGATCTCCCCGCGATCGTCCAGTCCCACCATGCGGGCCGGATTGGCCGTGACCGTTGCCAGGGCTTTCGGCAGGGGCAGGCCGTGCTTTTCATGCAGCATGAAGGCGCCATGCAGCATGCTGGCAGGCACATAGTCCGACGAAAGCGCATCCAGCACGCCCGCTTCGGCGAGTTCACCGGCCGAGACATTGCCCGAGTGCGAGCCGCCGCGAACCACATTCGGCCCGCCCATGATGTTGGCGAGGCCTTTCTTGCGGGCATGTTGGGCGGCTTCCAGCGTGGTCGGGAATTCGCTGATGGTCAGGCCCAGCTCATGCGCCTCGTCCACATGATCCACCGTGGCATCGTCATGACTTGCTATGACCACGCCCATATCCCGGCAGGCAGCGGCGATGGTCCGCCGGTGCTTGTCGGAATACAGCACCTGGTTCTTCTTGCGTTCCTCGACCATGGCATCGAACTCGGCATCGCTCATGGCGTGCTTGCCGGTGTAGTAGATCTTCAGCTTGCTGAGGTCGACGAACTGGCGCTGGCCGGGTGTGTGATCCATCAGGGAGACCAGCCGGACCAGAGAGTCTTCCCTGAACGGCTCGAACAGGGTGAGGGCGTTCGGGTTGCCGACCTCGCAGCGCATGTGCAGGAAGTGGCTGGCCCGCAGCATGTCATGCTCGCTCGCCTCGCGGATGGCATTGGCGGAGTCCATCAGGATCTTGTCCCGGGCGTCGTCCCGCAGGGTGCCGCCGACGGCAACCGCGTCGAGCACCGTCGTGATACCAGCCGCCGTGACCTGCGCGTCGTGCGCCAGGAGGGCGGACATGACCGGCCAATGGACTTTCGGGCGTGGGATCAGGTGCTTTTCGAGATTGTCGGTGTGCAGCTCAACCAGACCGGCGATCAGATAATCGCCGTCGAAATCCATGGCGCCGGGCGCGGCGGTGCGGCCTTCGGAAATATCCTCGATCTTGCCATTCCGGACGGTAACGGTGCCATGCACATCACCATCGGCCAGAATGATCCGTGCATTGGTCAGAATGGCATCGGGGGCCTCGCTCGTACTCACGCCGCGCTCCTTGCAGGTTGAAGTTCGTATGTCCGGGTACCGACCGCTTCGCGAACGGCCTGATCGTGGAAAATGCCGACAATGGCGGACCCGTTTTGCCGCGCTTCGTTGATCAGGTCCACGACTGTTTGCCTGTTTTCGGCATCGAGGGAGGCCGTCGGCTCATCCAGCAGCAGCACTGGATAATCCTGCACGAGGGTCATGGCGATATTCACGCGCTGCTGCTCGCCGCCGGAGAAGGTCGCGGGCGGCAGGGACCAGAGGCTTTCCGGGATGCGCAGGCGGGTCAGCAGTGTCGCGGCTTTCTCGCGGGCGGCAACTTCGTTGATGCCGCGTGCGAGCAGGGAATCGGCCACGAGATCCAGCGTGCCCACGCGCGGGATAACGCGCAGGAACTGGCTAACATAGCCGAGCGTCCGGGCCCGGATGTCGAGCACGACATGAGGGGCGGCGCTGACCAGATCGATCAATGCGCCGTCATGCCGGATCAATACCTGTCCCGATTGCGGCAGGTAGTTGGCGTAGAGCGAGCGGAGCAGGGTCGATTTACCGGCGCCGGATTGCCCGGCGAGGATGACGCATTCGCCCTGCGCGACGGTGAAGGAAACGTCTTCCAGCACGGGAAGGGTCACGCCGCCCTGATTATGCAGCGTGAAGCTCTTCATCAGGCTGTCGACGCGGATCATGTCTTGGTTTTTATCGTTCATGGTCATTACACCGGCAGGATCGAGGAGACGAGAAGCTGGGTATAGGCGTGCTGCGGGTCGTCCAGTACCTGATCCGTCAGGCCCTGTTCGACGACCCGTCCCCGCCGCATCACCATCAGGCGGTCCGACAGCAGCCGGACCACGCCGAGATCGTGGGTGACGATGATGCAGGCGATGCCAAGCTGGCGGACGAGGCCACGTACCAGATCGAGCAGGCGGGCCTGCACGGACACATCAAGTCCGCTGGTTGGCTCGTCCATGAAGACCAGACGCGGTTTGGTGACGAGATTGCGGGCGATCTGCAGACGCTGCTGCATGCCGCCGGAAAAGGTCCGGGGCAGATCGTCCATCCGGCCGAGATCCATCTCGACCTTTTCCAGCCATTCCGAAGAGGTCTCCCGGATACTGCCGTAATGTCGCTCGCCGACGGCCATCAGCCGCTCGCCGACATTGGCGCCGGCGGAGACGTTCATACGCAGCCCGTCGCGGGCATTCTGGAAGATGATGCCCCAGTCCGTCCGCATCAGCATGCGCCGTTCGGCTTCTGACAGGGCGTAAATCTCCTGCAAGCCGTCGACCCGCGTGTCGAAGCGGACGGAGCCAGCGGTCGGTTGCATCAGCCCGGAGGCGCAACGCAGCAGGGTGGACTTGCCGGAGCCGGATTCACCGACAATCCCCAGCACCTCGCCGGGATAGAGCGAGAAATCCACATCCTCGCAGCCTATCTGGTGGCCGTATTTCTGGGTCAGGCCTTCGACTTCAAGCAAAGGTCCGTTGTCTCGCAGCGCCATCATTTGGCGGCTCCCTTCTTTGCGGGATTCTGTGGTTCGCCCTGATCGCCGACATGGCCGGCGTCGCGTCGTTCGGCGCAATAATCGCTGTCGGAGCAGACATACATCTTGCCACCGGCATCATCAGTGATGACCTCGTCGAGATAACTGTCTTCCGCCCCGCAGAGCGCGCAGTTCTCTTCCCAGGACTGGATGGTGAAGGGATGATCCTCGAAATCGAGACTCTTCACGTCCGTATAGGGAGGCACTGCATAGATGCGCTTCTCACGGCCGGCTCCGAACAGCTGGAGCGCGGCCATCTGGTGCATCTTCGGATTGTCGAATTTCGGGATCGGGCTCGGCGCCATGATGTAGCGGCCGTTTACCTGCACCGGGTAATTGTAGGCGGTCGTGATCCGGCCGAAGCGGGCGATGCTCTCGTAGAGGCTGACATGCATGACGCCATATTCCTCAAGCGCATGCATTTTCCGGGTTTCGGTCTCGCGCGGCTCGACCCAGCGGAGCGGCTCGGGGATCGGCACCTGATAGATCAGGATCTGGTCGTCGGTCAGCGGCTTTTCCGGAATCCGGTGCCGGGTCTGGATCAGGCTTGCCTCCGCCGTCTTCTCGGTCGTCTCCACGCCGGCCGTTTTGGCAAAGAAGCGCCGGATATTGACGGCGTTCGTGGTGTCGTCCGCGCCCTGATCGATGACTTTCAGCGTGTCATCCTTGCCGATTACGGCGGCGGTCACCTGCATGCCGCCGGTGCCCCAGCCATAGGGCAGTGGCATTTCCCGGCTGCCGAACGGCACCTGATAGCCTGGAATGGCGACACCCTTGAGGATCGCCCGGCGGATCATCCGCTTCGTCTGCTCGTCCAGATAGGCAAAATTATAGCCCTCGACCTGTTCGACCGGCTTGTCGTGCTCCGGCGCCTGCCAGGGTTGCGCTTCTTGCGTCATGCTCATGGATCTTGTCCTACTCGGCTGCGGCCAGTTCATCGTCATCGGTGCGTTCCGCCTTCTCGCGGGCCTCGATCTCCTTACGCAACTCGCGCACGGTCACGAGCTCGCCCTGGAAGTCGACGTAATGCGGCAGTTTCAGGTGCTGCACGAAGCCGGACGCCTCGACATTGTCGGAGTGGTAGAGGACGAATTCCTCGTCCTGGGCCGGAGCGGTGATCTCTTCACCGAATTCCTTGGCCCTGAGAGCCCGGTCGACAAGCGCCATGGACATCGCCTTGCGCTCGCAATGGCCGAAGGTCAGGCCATAGCCGCGGGTGAATTGCGGCGGCACCTTCGCCGAACCCTTGAACTGGTTCACCATCTGGCACTCGGTGACGGTGATCTCGCCGATCTCGATCTCGAAGCCGAGTTCCTCCGGCTCGAAGGAGACCGCGAGTTCGCCCATCCGGATCTCACCGGCAAAGGGGTGGTTGTTGCCGAAGCCGCGCTGGGTGGAATAACCGAGAGCCAGAAGAAAGCCTTCATCGCCGCGTGCAAGGTTCTGCAGCCGGGTTGCCCGGTCCGCCGGGAAGGAGGTGGATTCGCGGGTCAGGTCGGGCACCGGGCCATCCTCGTCATCCGGCAGATCAAGTTCGATCAGGCCTTCATGGTCGAGAAGATCCGCCACGCGCGGCATGCCGTCGGCGACAGGCTCGTCCGATTTCGGTGCTTCCGGTGTTTCGCCATTTGCCGCGAGCGTGAAGTCCAGCAGGCGGTGCGTGTAATCGAAGCTCGGCCCGAGGATCTGGCCACCCGGCAGGTCTTTATAGGTGGCGGAAATACGCCGGCGGATCTGCATGGCACCGGTGTTGATGGCTTCCGATGCGCCGAACCGGGGCAGGGTGGTGCGGTAGGCCCGGAGCAGGAACACCGCTTCCTGGATATCGCCATTCGCCTGCTTGATGGCCAGGGCGGCGAGATCGGGATCGTAGAGCGAGCCTTCGGTCATCACCCGGTCCACGGCAAGCGGGAGCTGTTCGCGGATCTGCTGAATGGACAGTTCCGGAACCCGGCGGTCGCCCCGCCGGATATCGGCAAGATAGTGCAGCGAATTCTCGATGGCCTTGTCGCCGCCTTTGACAGCTACATACATGGACCTATTCCTTTTCGCTTTGCAGGGTGATGTTGGTGGTGCGGGGCACTGCGACCATCTCGGCGCCGGACACGAAGACAAGGTCAATGCCGCGCGGGAAATAGCGTTGCAGCTTCGTGCGTGCCTGCCAGAAGGAGAGCGGGACGTCCGGCAGGCCAAGAGTGGTGCTGTCCTTGATGCCCGGGCCTCGCAGGGTGAGAGGGCCGCTTGCGGTGAGTGCTTCCACCTGGATGATCAGGGTGGCGCCCAGCTCGGGATATTCTTCCGTGCCCGTATTGAACGCGCCGGGATCCTCGGGCGCGCCATCCAGAATGGCGAAGGCGGCGTCCTTCGTTTCGGTGACGATCCGCGTGCCGCAATGGAATTTCAGATAGGTTTCAGCGGCCTCATTAGATAATGCGGGGCTGAGATAGAGCGGGGTTTCGAAATCGACCAGCGCCAGGGCGATGGCGGTCGCAGCCAGATCCAGTGTTTCCGGGCCTTCAATGTCTAGGTTGACCGTCTCGACGGTTCCCGGGCGGGCCATGGCGTCGAGCAGACGGCGGAACACCAGTTGGGACTGGCTGACCGGATCGGAAAATCCCGGCTTCAGAGTTTGGAATGCATTGTCCACGGACATCGATCAGTTCTCCCGCGCCACGGTAAAGAATTCGACTTTCGTCGCCGCGGCTTTCCGGCTGGCCGTATCGCGGCTCTGCTGGTGGCGGAGCTCCAGTGGCTTGATGATCGAGTGCTCGACTGTTTCCGCGCGTTCCTCGCGCTGCATCAGGGCATCGATCACGGCAGCAATCTCCGCATGCTCCTTGTTCCGGCCCGAGACATATCCGTGTCCGAGAACGCCGCTTTCCAGCCCGACGGAACAACGGGTCACCGTCATTTCACCGAGATTGAACCGGTTTCCGGTGCCCCCCATGCGGCCGCGTACCATGACCATGCCGATTTCTGCCGGGCGGATACGGGTCCATGACGGTTTGTCAGGCAGGTTTTGCCAGAGGCTTCGCAGATCCTCGAAGGAGGCCTTGGCGAGGATCGACATCCATCGCTTCCGTGCCGGTGACTGATGTTGTGGTGACTGTGTCCCCATCGGTCCGTCCTTTTCTCTCGACAAATTGCAAATTTGTCTAGATGTCTATATCTATCAATGTTATAGGGGTGTCGACGCACCTGCGCAACAGGGGCGCGGTGACATTTTGATGACTCGTCGGGTGAGGGTGTCTTGATTGAACGGAAAAGCGGCCAGTCTCTTTGGCGTCAGATCGCAAACAACATTTCCGATGCAATTCGCTCGGGCACGTATCCTCCGGGCAGCAAGCTGCCGACCGAAGCCGAGTTGTCACAGCAATATGGCGTGAACCGGCATACGCTCCGGCGGGCGGTCTCGGAACTTGCGGAGGCCGGTGTCATCCGGGTGGAGCAGGGGCGAGGGAGCTTTGTTCAGGAACATGTGCTGGACTATCTCGTCGCGAAGAAAACACGCTTTTCCGACAACGTCCTGCGGCAAAGGCGAACCCCGGGCGGCCGGACACTGCTTCTGACAGAGGAGGTTGGCGATCCGGCCATTCTGAAACAGCTTGGCTTACCCCGCGGGACCCGCCTTGTCCGGCTCGACCGCATAGGTGAAGTGGATGGCCGGCCGATTTCCGTTGGCAGTCACTATTTCCCGGCAGCGAAAGTTCCGGGATTCGCGGCATTGCACGAGGAGCTGGATTCAATCACGAAGGTTCTGACGCATTTTGGCTATGGCGAATACACCCGCCGGGAAACCCGTGTGACCGCCCGGATGCCGGATGCGGCGGATGCCGACCACCTGCAGCAACCGCGCAACCGGCCGGTGCTGGTGATCGAGTCCATCAATGTGGACCAGACAGGGATGCCCATTGAATATGGTTTCGCCCGGTACGCCGCTGACCGTTTCCAGCTTGTATTCGAGAGCTGAACGCCTTCGGAAACCAGTGTTCGTCGCAGATTCGAATGAAACTGATCGCAAAGCGATCCTTGACCTGCTATGGCGCGTCGCGCGAGGTATTATCAGCAATTCAACCTGCGCAAAGCGGGACGACAAAAGGGAGGCGGGAAACAATCCCGCCGATAGGATCGATGGCGACATCCACCTACGTTCTGCGTCTTGTTAAAGACGTGTTTTCTCCACATGCTGCCTCAAAACATCTGCCTGACGGATGCCGGATTGTTTATTGCAATACCGGTAATCTGAGTTTCGAGGGCGGCTCGGTACTGCAACCGGACGAAGCCCGGTTCATGCGGTCCGGCATGACCATACGGGCCGGGGCCGAAGGCGGCGAACTCTGGCGCTGGGAGCTGGACGAGGTCACGGCCGAGCCGCAACTGGATCTGGGTGAGGGCATCCGCAGCGAGATTGTCGAGTCGAACGAGGTTCCCACCGTGGAGAATCTCGATGACTGGCTGATCCGCTGCGACAGCGTATTGTTCCCGACGGGCGGCACTGCCGTTCCGCATAGCCATTTGGGACCGGGCATTCGCTGCATCCGTAATGGCAAGCTCACCCTTTCGACGGACAAGCTTTCCAAGGATTACCAACCGGGCGACGCCTGGTTTGAACCCGGCGCCCAGACCGTCTGGGCGGAAGCCTGCACGCAGGAATGCACCCGGTTCATCCGCGTGCTGCTGCTGCCAAAAGAAATCAAAGGCAAAAGTTCAATCCGTTATCTGAACGAAGCCGATCGCCGTAAACCTAAATCTCAACGATATAAGAGTTATGTAGATGAGCTCCTCTCCCTCAAGTAACAGTGCCGGCCATGGCCGTCTCGGTGGTCATATTCTTGTCGATGCGCTGGTTGAGGAGGGGGTAGACCTCGTCTTCGGCGTGCCCGGTGAGAGCTATCTCGCCGTCATCGACGGCCTGCAGGAGCGTAACGGTATCCGTACCGTGATGTGCCGCCAGGAAGGCGGCGCGGCCATGATGGCGGATGCTTACGGCAAACTGACTGGTCGCCCCGGCGTCTGCATGGTGACCCGCGGTCCGGGTGCGACCAATGCCAGTGCTGGCGTACATGTCGCGTTTCAGGATTCGACGCCGATGGTGCTTCTGGTTGGCCAGGTCGCGCGCTGGATGGTGGAGCGCGAGGCGTTTCAGGAAATCGACTATCGCCGGATGTTCGGACAGATGGCGAAATGGGTCGCGCAGATCGACGATGCGGCGCGCATTCCGGAATATATCAGCCGGGCATTCCACACGGCTGTCTCAGGCCGTCCGGGCCCCGTGGTTCTGGCGCTGCCCGAAGACATGCTGATGGATTATGCCGATGTGGCCGGTATCGCGCCCTATGTGCCGGTCGAGCCGCATCCGGGCCAGCAGCAGATGGCCGATTTCCGCTCCATGCTGGACAAGGCAGAGCGGCCGATCATGATCGTCGGCGGCGGCGGCTGGGATCGTCAGGCGTGCGAGCGGATCGAACAATTCGCGGTCGCCAATGGCGTTCCGGTCGGTGCGTCCTTCCGCTGTCAGGATTATTTCGACAACCGGCATCCGAATTATGTCGGCCATGTCGGGATCGGCATCGACCCGTCTCTCGCTGCCCGTATTCAGGACAGCGACATGGTCATTGCGCTCGGCACCCGGCTGGGCGAGATGACCACTGGCGGCTACACCATGTTCGACATTCCGCGTCCGAAACAGACGCTGGTGCATATCCATGGCAGCGCGGAAGAGCTTGGCCGGGTCTATCAGGCCGACATGATGATCAATTCCGGTCCCCGGGCCTTTGCCGAGGCTCTGGAAGCGATGAAACCGGTCGATGGCGGCAGCCGCTCGAAAAGTATTGCCCAGGGGCATGCCGATTATCTTGCCACGCTGGAGCCGCTGCCGGTTCCGGGTGATGTGCAGATGGGCGAGATTGCCGCCTGGCTGAACGCCACGCTGCCGGACGACGCGATCATCACCAACGGTGCCGGTAACTACGCCAACTGGATGCATCGCTATTACCAGTATCGCGGCTATCGCACCCAGCTTGCCCCGACCAGCGGATCCATGGGCTACGGCTTGCCTGCTGCCGTGGCGGCGGCACTGGTGCACCCTGACCGCGTGGTCGTCTCGATGAATGGCGATGGCTGCTTCATGATGCATGGCCAGGAACTGGCAACCGCCATGCAGCACGGCGCCAAGATCATCGCCATGGTGATCAACAACAACATGTACGGCACCATCCGCATGCATCAGGAGCGTGAGTTCCCGGGCCGGGTGAAGCATACCGACCTGCAGAACCCGGATTTCGCGGCTCTGGCAAAAGCCTATGGCGCGAACGGCGAGACGGTTCTGGAAACGTCGGAATTCAAGCCCGCTTTCGAACGGGCCCTGGCGTCGGACAAGTCGACCGTGATCGAGGTGAAGATCGACCCGGAGGCGATCACACCGAAAACCACGCTTTCGGCGATCCGGAAGGCCGCTCTCGAAAAGGCCAACTAGGCTCGGGTCTCTCCGTATCACCGTGCTTGCTTCAGGGGCGGCCTTTGGACTGGATCCATTGGCCGCCGTCTGAAGAACGAGATCTAGTCGTCGTCATCCTTTCGGTGCCTGCCGAGGGATTTCACGAGCTTGCTCCGTTGCTCCGGCGTCATCTGCTCGACGATATCGATCATGAAGGAGTGGGTTTCCGTCCGCATCCGGTCGAAGACCTCGTTCATGGATTCCAGAGCCTGAAGATAGGCCGTCCTGTCAAACGGCTCCTGCAAAAGCGCGTCCCGAATGGCGTCCCGCTTGGCGCGGGTGCTCTGGCGGGTCTCCCGCATGGTCGCGGAATGGGCTTTCAACCTCTCCTGAAGTTCCGGCGTCAGACTGTCCCCGAGAGCTTTCTCGATCATCCGGGTCATTGACGGTCCATGGCCCGGCCCTTTGGGCCCGCCGTGCCAGCGATCAAAGCGGCCAACCATGATTCCCGCGAAAAACAGGTTCAGGGCTATGGATACAAACAGAGCCAGAGCGAGAGTGCGTGTCCGGGTCCAGGTCATAGGAAATTCTCCTCAACGTCCGCGCCCAGCGCACGTTCAACTATCGTAACTTGATCACTCACGGTCGTGGTTGTCTCCGCCGGCAGGTCCGTGAAGGTCATGCCGACGATGAAACCGGCCGCGCTTGCCGCGACAAGACCCGCTGCGGGCTGCCACAAACCGCCGAACGGCCACAATGTATTCAGCAGCCCTTTCAGGTTCAGGCTTGCCGGCGCGCGGACTTCGGCCGGCGACGGGGCAATGGCTATTTCCGGAGTGGCCATCATGGCATCGAGTTCGAAATCCAGAGACGCGGCGTCGTCGAGGATGTCGTGGAGCGCTGGATGAGCCTCCAGGAGCTGGAGGGCCATGGGGCGTTCCCGCTCTGGCCATTTGGACGGATCGCTTCCGAAAGCGTCCGCCAGTTCCCTGAATCGTGCTTCGCTCATGCTTGTCATCAGTGTTCTCCGACAGCCGCTGTTTCAAATGTGCCGGACTGTTGGTCCTGCATGATCTCTTTCAGTTTCTTCCGTGCTCGCCGGAGCAGTGATTCCAGAGCATCTATACTGATATCCATCGTTTCCGCGGCCTCGTCGGCCGTCATATCCTTGAGATGGAAAAGCGAGATCGCGATTCTCTGGCGCTCCGGCAGAAGATCCACCGCATTACGCACGCTCGTCTCCGTTCTTTTCCGGGCGAGGGTCTGTTCAGGGCCGGGAGTATCATCCTCGATTTCCTGATCAGCGATATCGACCGTCGGGCGCCGGGCCCTCAAGCGATCAATACAGAGATTGTGAGCGATTCTGTAGATCCAGGACTTTGCCTTACCGTCCGGGTTCCACCGGGGAGCGTGGGACCAGACGCGGCCGAAGGTCTCTTGCGAGATCTCTTCGGCATCGCTCTGGTTCCCGAGCATGCGGTAGGCAAAGGCGGAAATCGGCCTTTGATGGCGCAATACGAGTCTGTCGAAGGCTGTCTCGCCGCCATTGGCGACGAGACAAAGCAGCTCATTGTCAGACTCGATCATGCACATTCCTGATTCCACGAACCGCTGTCACAAGTTTAGCGCGGGCATTCCATTTTGCCACCGTGCTTGCCGTCCGCCCCTTTCTTGCCGTGCCTTTTCATCGGCGGGGTCGTGGCTTCTTCCATGGTGACAACACCATCGTGATCACGATCCATATGCTGCATCATCCTGGTGCCGGAGCGGGCGAACTCGTCGGCGCTGACCACACCGTCTCCATCCGTGTCCATCCGGTTCAGCATGCGCTGTTGACGCTTCAAGCGCATTTCCTTGCGGGCGGCATCCATTTCCTCGGCGTCGATCACACCGTCATTGTTGGTGTCGATCTCGGCTGCACGCTTGCCGCGGGACTGGTAGATCTCGGCTTTGGTCAGCTTCGCGTCGCCGTTTTGATCGGCCGCTTTGAAGCGCTCGAGCATCTGCGCCTTGAATTCTTCGCCGCCATGTCCGCCTTTCATGCCTTCGCTATATGCAAGCGCCGGGGTGAGGGCGATGGTGCCGAGCAGGGCGGCCGCAAAAAACTTCTTCATTTCGTCAGTTCCTTTGCTGGACTGTCCCGTCTCCATTGAACGGGGATATCCATAAAACGGGAGCCGACATGAAATCCGTCGCGGTTGCTGCGAATAAACTATTTTTCCCGACAGGCTCTTTTAAACGGCGGATACGGGGAGTAGCCTCCAAGCAGTTAAACGAATTGAAAAAAATCTGGAGGAAGCAATGGCGCCGGTAAGCAAGAAAGTGATCATCACCTGTGCGGTGACTGGCTCAATTCACACACCGACGATGAGCCCGCATCTGCCGATCACGCCGGACCAGATTGCGGCCGATGCGATTGCGGCTGCGGAAGCCGGGGCATCGATCCTGCATCTCCATGCCCGTAACCCCGAAGACGGCAGCCCGACGCCGGATCCGGACATGTATATGAAGTTCCTGCCGCGGATCAAACAGTCCTGCGATGCGGTCGTGAACATCACCA
>NZ_CAXBDC010000078.1:0-21651 GCF_963974195.1 uncultured Nisaea sp. | reverse complement strand
CTGCATGTCTATGGGCCGACCGAATGCACCACCTTCGCAACAGCCCATCCGGTGCAGGAGGTGCCGGGCACTGCCGTCACCGTTCCCATCGGCTCTCCGATCGCGAACACGGTTGCCCACATCCTCGATCCGGACGGCCAGCCCGTCCCCGCAGGCATCCCGGGGGAGCTGCATCTTGGCGGCGACGGTCTCGCTGACGGCTATCTCGACCAGCCCGAGCTGACCAACGAGCGCTTCATTCTGCATCCCGTCTTCGGGCGTCTCTATCGCACCGGTGACCTCTGCAGATGGAACCGCGCTCTCTCCGGAGGGGGCGCCATCGACTATCTCGGCCGCACCGATCACCAGATCAAACTCAGAGGCTTCCGTATCGAGCTCGGTGAGATCGAAGCAACACTCAGAGCGCATAAAAACGTCGAGGAAGCTGTCGCCCTTCTCGCGGGCGAGGGCGAGCATCGCCGCATCGTCGCCTATATCACAGGAGGAGCAGACGGCGCCACGCTCCGCCGCGATCTGCATGCCATGCTCCCGAGCTACATGGTTCCGTCGGAGATCATTGTTCTGGAGGCATTGCCCCTGACGGTGACGGGCAAGCTCGACCGGCGCGCCCTGCCGGAGCCGTCTGGTTCGGAGCAGGCCGCCTCGGGCGCCCCCGCAACACCGGGCGAGGAACTGCTCGCAGGGCTGTGGGCCTCCGTGCTGAAGCGTGACGTCATCGGCCGGGCCGACAGTTTCTTCGATCTCGGCGGGCATTCCCTGCTGGCAACCCAGCTGCTCTCCCGCATCCGCACCGCCTTCGGCACCAACATCGCCCTCCGCCTGCTGTTCGAGCATCCAACCCTCGCAGCACAGGCCGCCGCCATCGAGGCCGAGCGACGCGGCACGACAGCTGAGCGGCTGGCGCCGCCGATTGTCCCCCGCGAAGACAGGCACACCCTCCCCCTCTCCTTCGCGCAACAGCGCCTCTGGTTCCTCGCTCAGCTGGAGCCGGACAATCCTTTCTACAACACCCCGCTGGCACTGCGGTTGCGCGGGCATCTGGACAAGGAAGCGCTGCGCTTCGCCCTCAACAAACTGGTCGCCCGCCATGAGGTGTTGCGTACCGCCTTCCGCAATCGCGACGGTGAGGCGGTTCAGATCATCCTCGACCGGCTTGACGTTCCCTTGCGCGAGATCGACCTGACCGGGACACCCGCGACCGGACGGGAAGCCGCCATGCTGGCCGAGGCGGAACGGGCCGCGCGGGAGCCTTTCCCGGATCTTGGTGTCCCGCCACTGCTGCGTGCGGAGCTGGTTCTGCTGGCGCCGGAGGAGCATGTCCTGCTCCTCACCTTCCATCACATCGTCATCGACGGCTGGTCGCTCAACGTCCTGTCCGGTGAGCTGGCCCGCGCCTACGCGGCCCATCTGGACGGCACCGGCGACGGGCTGCCGCCGCTGCCGGTCCAGTATGCCGATTTCGCCGCCTGGCAGCGGGACTGGCTCACCGGCGATGTGCTGGAACAACAACTGGGCTACTGGCGGGATCAACTGGCCGACGCGCCGCCCATGCTCTCGTTGCCGACCGACCGGCCACGGCCGGCGGTGCAGAGCTTCCGGGGCGGCAGCCTGCGCTTCACCATCGAGGCCGAAACACGCGACAGCCTGAAACAGCTCGGCCGGGCGCATGACGCGACCCTGTTCATGACCCTGCTGGCTGGCTTCTCCGCGCTGCTGTACCGCTATAGCGGGCAGGACGATATCGTCGTCGGATCGCCGATCGCCAACCGCACCAACGCCCAGACCGAGGAGCTGGTCGGCTTCTTCGTCAATACGCTGGCGCTCAGGGTCAGACTGTCGGGGACAGCCGGCATACTCGCCCTGCTGGACCAGGTCCGGCAAATGGCGCTCGACGCCTATGCACACCAGGACCTACCGTTCGAACATCTGGTTGACGAGTTGCAGCCGGACCGCGATCTCAGCCGCAATCCGGTCTTCCAGGTCATGATGGCGTTGCAGAACATGCCGCTCGACCGGGAGGACGTGCGGGGGCTGACGCTCAGCTCCGTGCATGTGGACCGCCGCGCCGCCCTGTTCGATCTGGTTCTGGATTTCTGGGACATGGATGACGGGCTGGAGGGCGTCATCGAATATAACCGGGACCTGTTCGACCACGACACGGTCGCGCGCATGACCGGTCATTTCACGGTCTTGCTGCGCGCGATCGCTGCCGCGCCGGAGACGCCGGTCGACCTTCTGCCCCTGATGGAGCCGGATGAACGGGCTGCCGTTCTCGCATTGTCGAACGGACCGGATATCGTCCATCCGGTCGCGCAGAGCCTCGCCGAAGCCTTCGAGGCCCAGGTCGCGGCGACGCCGGAGCGCGTGGCGGCGGAAGCGCACGGGGTCAGCCTCGATTATGCCGAGTTGAACCGGCGCGCGAACAGGCTCGCCAGTCTCCTGATCGCACTGGATGTCGCGCCGGGGGATCCGGTCGCCGTCCTGGTGCCCCGCGGCCTCGATTATCTCGCGGGCATACTCGGCATCATCAAGGCGGGCGGCATGTTCCTGCCGCTCGACACGGCCTATCCGGGTGCACGGCTGCATCACATGCTGGAAGACAGCACCGCCGCCATCCTCGTGGCGGATGGCGACAGCCTTGCAGTATTCTCGGAGGAGGGGCTGCCGGAGACGGTCGGAGACGTCATTCTGTGCGGCGGCAATACGACGCTGGAGAACAGCCCGATCGGGGTCCGGGTGCATATGGCCAGCGCTCTCTCGGCGCAACCGGACGAGAACCCGCCCCCCACCAGCGGCCCCCGCGATCCGCTCTACCTGCTTTATACATCAGGCTCGACGGGCCGGCCGAAAGGCGCGCTTGTGCGCCATGAAGGCGCGCTCAACCATATCTTCGCCGAATTCCGGCTGCTCGATTTCGGTGCCGGCGGGGCCATCCTGCAAAGCGCGCCCGCATCCTCGGACATCTCGGTCTGGCAATGCCTCGGACCGCTTCTGGTCGGCGGGCGTGTCGTTTTCGCGGATTTCGAGACCGTCGCCTCGCCGCGCGCCCTGCTTTCCCTGATCCGCGAGAGCCGCGTCAGCCTGATCGAACTGGTGCCCGTGGTTCTCGAAAGCCTGATGAACGAAGCGGATGGCCTGCCCGGCGACCGCAGGGCATTGCCCGATCTCAAGCAGGCCATGGTTACCGGAGAATCCGTCTCCGTCGCCTTGGTGAACCGCTGGCTTTCGCTCTGGCCGGATATCCCGCTGATCAATGCCTATGGACCAACGGAAGCCGCCGACGATGTATGCCAGAGCGTGATCGACATGCCGCTGCCGGCCGACCAGGTGACGGTTCCGATCGGCATGCCCGTCGACAATATGTCCGTACAGATCCTCAGCCCGTCCCTTGCGCTCTTGCCCATCGGTGTGCCCGGAGAGATCTGTGTCAGCGGCATCGGCGTCGGGGACGGATACTGGCGCCGGCCGGAGCTGACCGCCGGGACGTTCGTCGACAATCCCCACGCGGGTGAAACCTTCGGCGGCACCCTCTATCGCACCGGCGATCTCGGGCGCTGGCGGCCGGACGGCACTCTCGACTATCTCGGCCGTATCGACGGACAGGTGAAAATCCGGGGCTTCCGGGTCGAGCTGGGCGAGATCGAAGCCGCCATCGGCCGCAATCCCCAGATCCGCGAGGTTCTGGTTCAGGACTTCGTGGATGCCTCGGACGAGCGACGCCTGGCTGCCTACATGCAGGTCCGGATGCCGGACGCCGAAGCGTCGGAGCTGGTTCAGGATCAGGTCGCGCTCTGGAAGGAGCTGCACGAGGCCAGCTATGCCGACGAATCCGCGGCAGAAGAAGATGCCACCTTCAACACCATCGGCTGGGACAGCACCTTCACCGGCGAGCCCCTGTCGGCCGAAGAAATGCGGGAATGCGTCGATAACGCGATCTCGCGCATCCTTGCACTGAAGCCCGAAAACCTACTGGAAATCGGCTGCGGCACCGGCCTGCTGCTCTACAGGCTGGTGCCGGAATGCGCGCACTATCTCGGCACGGACCTGTCTGCCGTCGCCATCGCGCAGCTTAAGGCACGGCAGAACCGGCTTCCCGTCGAGAGGCTGAGTGACGCCGAATTGCGGGCGCAAACCGCCGACGATTTTCAGGGGATCGCGCCGGGCAGTTTCGACACGCTCGTGCTGAATTCGGTGATCCAGTATTTCCCGACCCGCGATTACCTGCTTGCCGTGCTGCGCGAAGCCGTCGCGCGCTGCGCCGATGGCGGTGCGATCTTCGTCGGCGACGTGCGCAGCCTGCCTCTTCTGCGCGGCTATCACGGCGCCGTGCAATGCTTCAAGGCGGCGCCCGACGTGACCCGCGCCGAACTTGCCGGACGAATCGAGGACCAGCTCTCCCGCGAGCAGGAACTTGCCGTCGCGCCAATGTTCTTCGAAGTGCTTCGTCAGGTTCTGCCCCGTATCTCCGGGGTGGAGATCCGGCCGAAGCGCGGCACGGTCCACAATGAGATGACCTGCTTCCGATACGATGTCGTGATCCGGGTCGCCGGGCCGGACACTGTGCCGGATGACGGCGCACGGACGGATATCGACTGGGAGGATTGGCGGAAGGAGCGTCCGGCACTGGACGACATCCGGGACCGCCTGGAAAACGTCTCCGGAATCTGGGCCCTGCGCAACATTCCGAACGCACGGCTCGACGAGATGCGCGCCCTGCTTGGCTGGCTTGAGGAAGCCCCGTCGAATGCGAAGGTCGAGACGGCAAAGAGCAGAATGGCCGAGGCTGCCGGTCAGGGGCTCGATCCGGAACAGCTCTGGGGACTGCAGGACACCCTGCCGGTAGAGGTCGAGATCTTCTGGGAGCCGGAAAGCGATTGCGGCGAGCTGGCCGTGCTGTTCCGGCCAAAAGGTCACGCCGCGATCCCGGACCCTGCCGCCAGTCTCTTGCAGCGGGAAATCGTCGAAACCCCGCCGCATCCCGAAGATCTCTTTGCCGGGCTGACCAGCAATCCGCTGAGCGAGAGCTTCACCCGTCACCTGCTGCCGCGCCTGCGCCAGGATCTGAAGGGCCGTTTGCCGGAGCACATGATCCCGTCGAGCTTCGTGGTGATGGATCGCTTCCCGCTTCTGCCGAACGGCAAGATCGACCGGCGGGCTTTGCCGGCACCGCGCATCCTCGCCCCGCTTTCCGGCAACGGCTCGGCGCCCGCAACGCCGACGGAGACAACGGTGCAGCAGATCTGGGCCGAGGTGCTCGGGATCGCGCCTCCGGGTACCGACGAGAATTTCTTCGAGCTTGGCGGCCACAGCCTGAAGGCAACCCAGGTGCTGAGCCGCCTGCAGGACCGGCTGCGCAAGGAATTGACCCTGCGGGATATCTTCAACAACCCGACAATTGCCGCCCAGGCGGAACTCCTCGACCGGCAGGAGAACAGTGCCCTGGAGCCGATCCAGAGGCTTGCCGATGCCGAGGATTATCCTGTGTCCTACGCGCAGCAGCGTCTCTGGTTCCTCGCGCAGATGGATGGGGGCGAGGCCTATCACATGGCCAACAGCCTGCGGGTACGCGGGTTGCTGGAGACGGAAAGCCTGCGGCATGCCCTCGGGGCCATGATCGCCCGTCATGAAAGCCTCAGGACCAGCTTCCTGGAGCGGGACGGCACATTGCGCCAGCGGGTCGGGGAACCGGGCGCCGTTCCGCTTGAGCTGATCGACCTCAGCCGGGAGGCGGACCCGCTCGCCGCCGCAAGACAGCATGCCCTTGAGGATGCGCGACGGGGTTTCGATCTCAGCCGGGCGCCACTGATCCGCCTGCATCTGCTGCGGCTCGGCGCGGACGATCATGTCCTGCTGTTCAACATGCATCACATCATCTCCGACGGCTGGAGCATGGACGTGCTGGTGCGCGAAATCATGGTGCTCTATAGGGCCGCGCTGGAGAATGGCGATGCCAACCTGCCGCCGCTCGCCATCCAGCATCGCGACTATGTCGCTTGGCAGTCCCAACGCCTGACGGAGCGGGCGGGTGCCCACCGCGCATTCTGGCAGAAACAGCTCGGCGACCTGCCGCCGCCGCTGGAGCTGCCCTGCGATTTCCCGCGTCCGCCGGTCAAAACCTATAACGGGGGACGGCTGCGGCGGACCCTGGATGCGGGCATGCTGGACAGTCTCAACACACTCGCCCAGGCCCACGGGACGAGCCTCTTCATGGTGCTGACGGCGCTGGTAAAAGTCTTCCTGCACCGGATCAGCGGGGCGGAGGATATCAGCCTCGGCGTTCCCTCAGCCGGGCGCGGGCATATGGATCTGGAAGGCCAGATCGGCTTCTTCGTCAACACGCTGGTTCTGCGCGACAGTGTCAGCGGGACAGACAATTTTGCGGACCTGCTCAACCGGGTGCGCCGGACATCGATAGAGGCCTATGCGCACGAGGATTATCCGTTCGACGAGATTGTCCGAGACCTGAACGTGCCGCGCGATCCCAGCCGTAACCCGCTGTTCGATGTGATGGTCGTCTTCCAGAACACGGAGAATGTCGCCCTTAATCTTCCCGGCCTGGAAATCACATCGCTCGCGCTGGATTACGGCACGAGCCAGTTCGATCAGCTCTGGAGTTTTGCCGAGACGGCAACCGGTCTGCAACTGGAGCTGCGCTTCAACCGTGATCTGTTCGAGGAAGCCAGTATCAGGCGCCAGATGGACTGCTGGACGGTTCTCGCCGAGAGCGCGGTCGATGCCCCGCAAGAGACAATCGGACGCCTTCCGCTTCTTTCTCCGGAGGACCGCACTGCGCTACTGTCCCGGAACAGTCCGTTCGCGCAAACCACGTCGGCACATGCCGGCCTTGCGGACTGGTTCGAGGCACAGGCGGCCAGAACCCCGGATGCGGTTGCGGTCAGCGACGGCGGGGAGCATCTGAACTATGCGGAGCTGAACGCCCGGGCCAATCGGCTCGCCCACCGCCTGCGCGGGTTAACCGAAACCCCGGAGGGCGAAGACGCGCCGCTGATCGGGCTCTGCCTGCCGCGCTCGGCCGAGTTGATCGTCGCCATGCTGGCGATCCTGAAGGCAGGCGGCGCCTATCTGCCTCTCGATCCCAACGCACCAGCATCCCGTCTCTCCTTCATCCTGCGGGACGCGCAGGCCCCTGTCCTGATCACGCTCAAGGAGTTCTCCGCACTCGCCGGAGAGGGAGACTGTGCGCTGTGTCTGCTGGATGACACTGAGACATCGGACGTGGGTGACGGCAGTAACCCTGCCCGCCAGCAACACCCGGACCGCGCGGCATATGTGATCTACACCTCCGGCAGTACCGGAGAGCCGAAAGGCACGGTGATCACCCACGCCAATACGATGCGTCTGTTCACCGCGACGGATGACTGGTTCGGTTTCGGGCCGACGGATGTCTGGACCCTGTTCCATTCCTTCGCCTTCGACTTCTCCGTCTGGGAGACATGGGGGGCACTGCTGCATGGCGGACGGCTGGTCATCGTGCCCTACGATGTCAGCCGCGCGCCGGACCGGTTCCTCGATCTGCTGCATCGCGAACAGGTCACGGTGCTGAACCAGACTCCCTCGGCCTTCCGCCAGTTATTGCAAGCCGATCCGGAGCAGGCCACCCCGCTTGCCCTCAGATACGTGATCTTCGGCGGCGAAGCCCTCGATCCGACAATGCTGCGGAGCTGGTTCGAGCATCGTGGCGACCGCCAGCCGCAACTCGTGAACATGTACGGCATTACCGAAACGACCGTTCACGTGACCTATCGGCCGCTTTCCGCCAGTGACGCGGAAAGACCGGCCAGCCTGATCGGCGTGCCGATCCCCGACTTGCAGCTCTATGTCCTGGACGCGGTTCTGGAGCCCGTGCCAGACGGCGTTCCGGGCGAGCTGTTCGTCGGCGGGCCGGGTCTCGCCGCCGGTTATCTCGGGCGGCCAGAACTGACAGCCGAACGTTTCATCCAGAGCCCCTTCCGGCCGGGTGAACGGCTCTACCGCACGGGCGACAAGGTGCGGCGACGCAGTGATGGCGAGCTTGAATATCTGGGCCGTCTCGACAGCCAGGTGAAGCTGCGCGGCTTCCGCATTGAGCTTGGCGAGATCTCGGCGGCCTTGAGCCAGCATCCGGAAGTCCGCGAGGCAGCCGTCACCCTGCATGAGCGGGCCGGCGATAAATCCCTGACCGGCTATTACATACCCGGCGATGGCGATCCCACGGCGGATAGCCTGCGTCAGCATCTGCAGGCGCGGCTTCCCGCCTACATGATCCCGGCCCGCTTCATCCCGCTGGAACGGCTGCCGCTGACCATCAACGGCAAGCTCGATCACCGTGCCCTGCCCAGCCCGGAAACAGTTGCCGGGGCGGCGGAGGACACGGGACGCGCGCCCCGAACGGAACGCGAGAGCCAGATCCTCGCCCTCTGGCGGGAGCTGCTGGGGCACCCGGGTCTCGGCCTTGAGCAGAACGTCTTCGAGCATGGCGCGCATTCCGTGCTCGCCGTGCGGGCCCGCGCCCGGATCCAGGATCTGGTCGGGCGGGACATCAGCATCGTTCTGCTGTTCCAGCATCCGACACCGGCAGCCCTGGCGGCCGCACTGGACGCTTCGAGCGGGGATGCCGCATCCGGCGAAGCTGCGAAGCGGGCGGCGAAGCGGCGCGGTGCCACACGCGGACGCGGCAAAACCAGAACGCGCGAAAAACAGAAGCAGCATGGAGGCCGGGCCCAATGACCACTTCCCCGCTGACCACTCCCCCAGAGGCCGGGCAGAACGCCGACACCGACCGGGACCTGATTGCCATCGTCGGCATGGCGGGCCGGTTCCCGAAGGCGGACGGGGTGGATGCTCTCTGGCGTCTCCTGCGGGAGGGGAACGAAGGTCTGACCCGCTTCGAGCCCGATGCCCTGCGCGCCGCCGGCGTTCCCGAAGCGCTTTTTCGCGAGGCGAGCTATGTGCCCGTGAACGGCGCCCTCGACGGGATCGAGATGTTCGATGCCAACTTCTTCCAGATGCCGCCGAGTGAGGCCCGGATCACCGATCCGCAACACCGGGTCATGCTGGAGCTGGCGTGGAACGCGCTGGAGCATAGCGGCCACGATCCGGAACGCGTCGAGGGGACGGTCGGCGTCTATGTCGGCTGCGGGCCCAGCAGCTATCTGCTCAACAATCTCTATCCCAACCGGGCCAGTCTGGCCGGAGCCGGGGAACTGCCGGTCCAGATCGGCAACAACAAGGATTATCTGGCGACCCGGATCTCCTACAAGCTGAACCTCACCGGTCCGAGCGCCTGCATCACCACCGCCTGTTCCACATCGCTCGTCGCCGTGCATTTCGCCGCCCAGGCCCTGCTGGACTATCAGTGCGACATGGCGCTGGCGGGCGGGGCGTCGATCCAGGTGCCGCAGGATACGGGTTATCTGCATCAGGCAGGCGGCATCCTCTCGCCCGACGGTCATTGCCGCGCCTTCGACGCCGAAGCCAGGGGCACCGTTGGCGGCAATGGTGCCGCCATCGTGGTCCTGAAGCGCCTTGCCGACGCGGAGGCGGACGGCGATCGTATCCATGCCGTCATCCGGGGCTCGGCGGTCAATAACGACGGTGCCGACAAGGCCGGCTACACCGCCCCCAGCGTCACCGGTCAGGCCCGCGTGATCGCCGAAGCCCTTGAAGTCGGCGAAACCGATCCTGCCAGCATCGGCTATATCGAAGCCCACGGCACCGGCACCCCGCTTGGCGATCCCATCGAGATCGCGGCTCTTGCACAGGTGTTTGGACCCGATGGCGTGGGCCGTCATATCGGATCGGTGAAAACCAATCTGGGACATCTTGACGAAGCGGCCGGGATAACCGGGCTCATCAAGACGGTGCTCGCCCTCGGCCAACGGGAGATCCCGCCGAGCCTGCATTTCGAACACCCAAACCCGGAGATCGACTTCGCCGCCAGTGGCCTTTCCGTGAACGCGGACCTCCTGCCCTGGCCGGAGGCAGCGGACGGCACCCCGCGGCGCGCGGGCGTGAGCTCTTTCGGTATCGGCGGCACCAACGCGCATGTCGTGCTTGAGGAAGCCCCGCACAGACACACAGCGCCGGACCAGCGCCCGTTTCAACTCCTGCCAGTCAGTGCGCGCAGCGAAGCAGCCCTCACCGGACGCAGCCAAGCACTCGCGACATGGTTAGGGGAGCATCCTGAAGAGTCCCTGAGCGATACAGCCTTCACCCTGCAATGCGGAAGGCGCGCCTTCCGTCACCGCGCCGCGATCGTTGCCGGGAACGTTTCGGAAGCGCGCGACGCGCTGCTGAGTGTCTCGGCCATATCCGCATCACCGGAAGGGCCACCGCCCGTCATCTTCCTGTGCAGCGGTCAAGGCAGCCAGTATCCGGGCATGGCCCGCGCGCTCTATGAACGCGAGCCGGTCTTCCGCGCGGCGCTGGACGATTGTGCCGCCCGTTTGCAGCCGCATATCGGCCAGGACCTTCTTGCCCTGCTCTATCCCGGTGCGGCGATGGACGAAGAAGCGGCCGGAGAGCGCCTGCGCCAGACCGCCTTGGCGCAACCTGCCCTGTTTGCGATCGAATATGCGATGGCCGCACTCTGGCGCCATTGGGGCATCCGGCCGGCGGCGCTGATCGGCCACAGTCTGGGCGAATATGTCGCCGCCTGCCTCTCCGGTGTGATGGATCTGGATACCGCTCTGGCCCTTGTCGCCGCGCGTGGCCGCCTGATGCAATCCGCACCTGCCGGGGCGATGCTGGCCGTGGCAATGCCGCCGCAGGATCTGGAGATTTTTCTCGCCGATGGCCTGGACCTCGCTGCCATCAATGCCTCGGACCGCTGCGTTGTCAGCGGCGCCAGCACCGCGATCGAGGCACTGGCCGAACGGCTGGAGGCGGAAGGGCATCAGGCGCAAAGGCTCAATGTGTCCCACGCCTTCGATTCCGCACTCATGGACCCGGTGCTTGAAGCGTTCGGGAAGGAGGTCCGCCGCCACCCCCTGAATGATCCCGAAATCCCCTATGTCTCGAACGTGACCGGGAGCTGGATCGGTGCGGAGGAAGCGCGCGATCCCGCCATGTATGTGCGCCATCTGCGCGCGCCGGTCGCCTTCCGGGACGGCATCGACTGCGTGCTGCGAGACTATCCGGACGCCATCTTCCTCGAAATCGGCCCCGGACAGGCCCTGACGGCCATGGTGCGCCGGATCGCCGGGCCGAAAACCCATGCGCTGGCCTCCCTGCCACCCGCCGGGAGTGCGACAGACGATCACAAGATGCTGCTCACCAGTCTCGGCTCGCTTTGGCAGCAAGGAGGGGACGTCGAGTGGGAGGCATTCGCCGAGCCGGATCGCGGTCGGGTGCCCCTGCCGGGCTATCCGTTCGAACGCGCCCGCCACTGGGTGGATGCAATCCCCACCGGCACCGTGCCCGCGCCCGACATTGGCAAGCGCGACGATGTCGCCAAATGGTTCTATAGGCCGACCTGGAAACGCCTGCCCTGGAATGACGACGATCAAGCGCCCGCAACGGAGAACAGGCGCCCGTGGCTTCTGGTCGGGGACGCGGACGGGATTGGCGGCGATCTGGCCGACCGCCTGCGGGCACGCGGCGAGCGTGTCGTCATTGCGCGCGCCGGTCCCGGTTTCTTCAGCCTCACCGCCGACACTTTCATGGTGCGTCCCGGAGCCTGGCAGGATTTCGGCACCTTGCTGGACACCCTTGCCGGCGTCGGCATCACACCCGGCCGCATTGTGCATCTCTGGTCGCTCCGCGCGGACATGCCGGATCGCGACACTCTTGTCTTTCAAAGCCTGATCGCCACCGCCCAAGCCCTTGCGGAGCGCCGGGCCGATGAGCCGGCGGAGATCACTCTGGTCTGCCGTGGTGTCGAGGAGGTGAATGGCGAAGAAGACCTAACCCCGCATGCCGCTGCCGCGATGGGGCCGGTACTGGTCATTCCCCAGGAACTCCCGCACATCTCCTGCCGGAGCATCGATATCGTCGTTCCGGACGGTGAAGGCACCACGCGGAACACTTGCCTCGACACACTGGTTCGAGAGCTGGCCGCCCCCGATACCGCCCGGCGCGTCGCCTTGCGGGGCCGTTACCGCTGGGGCCAGCTTTTCGAGCCTGCGCCCGCGACCCTGCCCGGTGAGGGACTGCCGAAACGGTTGCGGCACAAGGGCGTCTATCTGATCACCGGCGGTCTTGGCCGGATCGGCATGCTGCTGGCGGAATATCTCGCCGAACGCGTCGAGGCACGGCTCGTGCTGATCGGACGATCGGCTCCGACGGACATGCAATCCGGGCGCATTGCCGCCATCGAACGGAGTGGGGGCCGGGTGCTCGCGATCCGCGCCGATACAGGCAATCCGGACGACATGATCCGCGCCAGAACCCTCGCCGAAGAGATGTTTGGCCGGATCGACGGGGTGATCCATGCAGCGGTCCAGCCCGCTTCGGAAACCTATCGCGAAATCCGCACACTCACGCCGGCCGACCGTGCGGCGGCGTTCCATGCCAAGGCCGGCGGCCTCAGCGCGCTCGAGCAGGTTTTCGCCGAGGTGCCGCCCGACTTCTTCATGCTCTTCTCCTCATTGTCGGCCGTGCTCGGCGGGCTCGGTTTCGCTGCCTATGCAGGCGCCAACAGCGTGCTCGACGCCACGGCCAGGGAACGGCAACGGACGAGCAAAGCCACATGGATCAGCGTGAATTGGGACGGCTGGGATTTCGAGGCAGCCCCCACCGGTCAATCCGCCTTCGAAAGCCGCTTGCGCAGTGAGTCCATCACGCCGGAGGAGGGCCGGGCAGCCTTCGAATTTCTGTTCAACGGATGTTTCTCCGGTCAGGTCGCCGTCTCCACCACCGATCTCGCGGACCGTCAGGCACGCGGACATCAATCACCTCTGCCTGAAACCGGAAAGCACACCGGCAGCATGGACGAGCATGCGGATAGCGGGCCGGAGACAGCAATGGCGGCGCTCTGGTGCGCGGCCCTCGGGCTCGAACAGGTCGGCCCGCATGACGATTTCTTTGCCCTGAACGGGGATTCCCTGCTCGGCACCCGCCTGATCGCGCAGATCAACCGCCACTTCAACAGCCGTCTCGAAGTGCGCGCCCTGTTCGAGCACCCGACCGTGGCCGGTCTTACGGCCCGGCTTATGGCAGATGGCACCATAGAGGCAGGCAATGACGCGGACGGAGACCGGAGCACGAACATCATCCTGCCCGCGGATCCCGCCCCGGATTACCCGCTGACGCACGGCCAGAAACGGTTGTGGATCCTGTCGCAATCCGAGGATGCCTCGGTCGCCTACAACATGGCCTACAATATGCGCCTGCGCGGCCCGCTTGATGCCGAAGCGTTGCGTGCGGCTTTCGCGTATATCCTCGGCCGCCACGAAAGCCTGCGCACCGCCTTCGTGATGCGTGAAGGCATACCCCGTCAGGAAATCCGGGACGGCCTGCCTTTCATGCTCCCGGTCAGGGATATCTCGAAAGCGGAGGATCCCGTCGCCGAAGCGCGCGCGGCGGCCCGCACGGAAGCCCGGCGGCCTTTCGATCTGACCCAGCCGCCGCTTCTTCGTGCCGAGCTGCTGTCCCTTTCCGCGGACGATCACGTGCTGCTGATCAGCCTGCATCATATCGTCTGCGACGGTCTGAGCCTGAATGTCCTGATGCGCGAGCTGCACGAGGCCTACAGCGCCTTCCGTGACGGCAGCGCGCCCGCGCACCCGCCCCTGAAGCTGCAATACCGGGACTTCGCGGTCTGGCAGACCAGCGGTGTGGAAAGCGCGGCCATGGCATCTCATCGCGCCTATTGGCTGGACAGGCTTCAGGGCGAACGCCCCTCTCTCGGACTCGCCAGAGACTATACGAAAGGCCAGGAACACGGCTTCAGCGGCGGCCAGATCTTCGTGACGCTGGAGCGGGCCGAACGCGATCTGTTGCTCGATCTGTGCCGCGATCAGAAGATCACCCTGTTCACGCTGTTGACCGCAGCCTTCAAGGTCCTGCTGCATCAGGCGAGCGGTCAGGACGACATTATTGTCGGCACCCCGGTGGCCGGTCGCGAACAGGCGGAGCTTGAAGGCCAGATCGGGCTTTACCTCAACAATCTGGTTCTGCGCGATCACATCACCCGGCGCGAAAGTTTCAAGGATCTGCTGCGGCGCGTCCGTACGACCGTGACCGAGGCCTTCGCGCATCAATCCTATCCGTTCGACCGGCTGGTCGAGGATCTGGCAGTTCCGGGTGAAAAGCAGACACCGCTTTTCGAGATCATGCTCAATCTGATGCCAAGCCAGGATCTCGACCTGCGGCTCGGCGATCTGACGCTGGAGGGCTTCCTCCTCGAAAATGAAAGCGCCCTCTTCGATCTGAACGTCATGATGAACGACGCCTCCACCGGTCTCGCCATGGAGTTTGCCTACAACTGTGAACGGTATGAGGAAGCGCAGATCCGGGCATTGGCCGAGAATTACCTGATCCTGCTCAGAAGCGTTGCCGCGAACCCGGAACAGAATGTCCGCGCCCTCTGCGCCCGCCTCGGAAGAGAGACCGGAGGATCGGAAACAGAGAAGGCCGACTTCCTCTCCAGCGCCCTCAATCTCGACGAGGTGTTCTAGCCATGTGCGGTTTCGTCGGATGCCATAACCCTGATGCGCCCGCCCCGTTCGACATGGCCCTGTTGCGGCGCATGACCGACACACTGGCGCACCGGGGGCCGGACAAGGAGACATTCTCCTGCGCTCCCGGTCTGGCGCTCGGGTTTCGCCGTCTTGCGATCATAGATCTGGATGGCGGGGACCAACCGATCCGCAATGAAGACGATGCAATCACTCTCGTCTGTAACGGGGAGATCTACAATCACCGGGAGCTGCGCGACGATCTCATCCGCCGGGGGCACTGCTTCCGGGCGCAGGTCGACGTGGAGGTGCTGGTCCATCTTTACGAGGAATACGGCCCCTCCTTCGTGGAACGGCTGAACGGCCAGTTCGCCTTCGCACTCCATGACCGGGCACGGGACCGGCTTCTGCTGGGACGGGACCAGGCGGGCATCGCGCCGCTTTTCTATGTCTATCGCGACGGCGTGCTGCTGTTCGCCTCCGAGATCAAGGCGCTGCTGGAACACCCGATGGTCAGCCGCCGGGTCGACATGACCGGGCTGGATCAGGTGCTGACCTTCCCCGGCCCGGTCAGCCCGAACAGCCTGTTCGCCGACGTGCGCAGCCTGCCGCCGGGACATCTGCTCACGCTGGAAGAAGGCAGGCTCACCGTTACGCCGTACTGGGATCTCGACTATCCGCTGGCAAAGGATCTGGACCCGGCGGCTGAGCCGGATTACCAGGATCTGGAAGACCGGCTGCGCACCTCCGTTGCCCGCCGTCTGCAGGCCGACGTGGATGTCGGTTTCTATCTGAGTGGCGGCCTCGATTCCGCGCTGATCGCCAGCCTGATCAGCGAACATGACGACGCTCATTACCTGAACCGCGCCCGGCACGCTTTCTCGATCGGCTTCACCGACAAGCTGATCGACGAGCGGGCCATGCAGGACCTGATGGCCCGCCAGGTCGGCGCCCGCCATCACACCGAGATCTTCGACAGCGACGCGATCCAGAGCCGCCTGCGTCAGGCGGTCTGGCATGCCGAGGCGCCGCTCAAGGAAACCTACAACACCTGCTCGCTCGCCCTCTCGGGCCTGGTCCGCAGCAATGCCCTCAAGGTGGTTCTGACCGGAGAGGGCGCGGACGAGCTGTTCGGCGGCTATGTCGGCTATCGCCTCGACCAGCAACGTCATGGCGCGGCGGATGATTTCAGTCTGGAAGCCCAGCTCAACCGGGAGACCCAGGAACGCCTCTGGGGCGATCCCGGCTTTTTCTATGAGCGCGATTATGGCGCATTTACCGAGACCAAGGCTGCTTTCTACGCACCGGATGTCGCCGCCGGTCTGGCCTCTTTTGACTGCTGCCGGAACGCCCCCCTCGACAGCGCCAGGATGAAAGGCCGGCATCCGTTGCACCAGCGTTCCTATGCGGATTTCAAACTCCGCCTGGCCGATCATCTGCTGTCCGATCACGGCGACCGGGTCGCCTACGCCCATTCGGTCGAGGCCCGCTATCCGTTCCTCGATCCTGACGTCATCGAGTGGGTCCGGACCGCACCGCCGGACTGCCTCGTGCGTGACATGACAGAGAAATATCCGTTGCGCCGCCTCGCCGCGCATCGTCTGCCGCCAGAAATCACCAGACGCGAGAAATTCGGTTTCGTCGCGCCTTCAAGCGCCTCCCTGCTGCAGGAGGGCGTCGCCTGGGTCGAAGACCTGCTGAGCCATGACCGGATCAGGCGCGCCGGTTATTTCAATGCCGACACGGTGGAGCGCCTGAAAACCCGCTACCGGCACCCCGGCTTCCGGCTGAACACCACGTTCGAGCCCGATCTGCTGATGATCGTCCTCTCCTTCGAAATCTTCCGGGAGTGTTTCGATGTCCCCCCTCTGTGAGCCATCAAGGACCGCATTCATGAACAAACTCATTCCGCACAGCGTTTTCGAGCATGTCGCCGCACAGAACGGCCCCCGGACCGCCATCGAGGAGCCCGGCCGCACGATCACCTATCAGGCATTGAATGAGGCCGCCAACCGGGTGGCGCACGGGCTGGCGAAACATGGTTTGCGAACGGGCGATGTCGTCGCCCTGCATCTGCCCGCCGGGGTGGATTACGTGATCGCCCTGCTCGCCACGGCCAAGGCGGGCGGTATCTTCCTGCCGCTGGATCTCGCGGCACCGCCCCAGCGTCAGGCGCATATCCTTGCTGTTGCCAACCCTGCCCTCGTGATCTCCGGCAAGACGCCGGAACTCGCGACCGGCGCCCCGATAAAACGCCTCGCGGACCTGTCGCTGGACCGGACGGAAAATCCGGACATCACGACCGGTGGCGACGATGCCAGCTATATCGTCTTCACCTCGGGCTCGACCGGAACGCCGAAAGCGATCCTCGGCAGCCAGAAGGGGCTGAGCCATTTCCTGCATTGGGAAATCGGCGAATTCGGCCTCGGCACGGAAACCCGGATCAGCCAGCTCGCGCCCGCCACCTTCGATGTCAGCCTGCGCGATATCCTGACGCCCCTGCTGGCGGGCGGAACGCTCTGCATTCCGCCGGAGGAGGCGCGCGGCAGCAGCCGGCATCTGCTGTCCTGGCTTGAAGACGCCCGGATCACGCTGACACATTGCGTGCCGTCCCTGTTCCGCGAACTCATGACAGAGCTTGAAACTGGCGCCACACCCAAATCGCGGCTGCCGTGCCTGAACGATCTTCTGCTGGCAGGCGAGCCGCTCTATGGCGCCGACATCCAGCGCTGGCGAGCTCTCATGGGAGACCGTGTCCGCCTCACCAATCTCTACGGCCCGTCCGAGACCACACTCGCCAAGGCGTTTCACCGGATCGGAGATACGCCGGCCGAGCCGGGACGCATGGTGCCCGTCGGCAAGCCTCTGCCCAACAGCGCCCTGCTGGTGATCAAGGATGGTGAGCTTTGCGATCCGGGAGAGATCGGCGAGGTCTTCATCAAGACGCCGTTCATGAGCAAGGGGTATCTCGGCGCGCCGGACCTCATGGCCGGGGTTTTCGTGCAGAACCCCCTGACCCCGGACACACCGGATATCGTCTATCGCAGCGGCGATATCGGCCGCTATCTGGGCGACCATACGGTCGAGCTGCTGGGCCGGAAGGACGATCAGGTCAAGATCAACGGCATCCGGATCGAGCTTGCCGAAGTCGAGGCCGCGATCCGGCATCATCCGGCCATCACGGCCGCGATCGTCATCGCGCACCGTTCGGCGGCACGGGAGCCGAGCCTCACCGCCTATTACATTTCCGGCACGCCCCTCACCGGCACCGAGATCCGCCAACATCTCGGCGACTGGCTGCCGCCAGGCATGCAGCCCGCCCATTTTGTCGCGATGGATCAGTTCCCGCTGAACCTGCATGGAAAGGTCGACCGCCGCGCCCTGCCGCCCCCCGTCGACCTGCTCTATCTCGACGCCCCCTATGTCGCCCCATCGACCAAAATCGAAAGCAGCCTCGGCGCGCTCTGGGGGGAGGTGCTGGAGCTTCCGAAGGTCGGCGTCACGCACAGCTTTGTCGATCTCGGCGGCGACTCCCTGAAAGCGATCCGCGTTCTGTCCCGCGTCTATCAGACCTTCGGGGTCGAGACGAAACTGCAGGAACTGTTCCCGGGCGGCACAGTGCGCGGCCTTGCCCGGACGCTGACCGCACGCGGCGCCGGAAACAACCCGGTGGCCGAGCCGGAACTGGTAACGGCCGGCATCCAGGAAGACCGGTCGCAACAACAAAGCGGCAAAGCGGGAGCCCGGCCATGACCACGCTGGAATTCTATCCGGCGGATGATGTCGAGCCGGACACGAAGCAGTCCTATCCCGGCTCGTTCACGCAACAGCGCCTCTGGATTCTGTCCCAGATGGACCGCTCCATTGACGCCTATGTCATTACCCGCGCCCTCAGATTGCGCGGCCCTCTCGACCTGCCCGCCCTGACAGCCACCCTCGACGGCATCATGGCCCGGCACGAGATGCTGCGGACCCGCTTCGAGATGCATGACGGCGCGCTCCGGCAGATCGTCGAGCCGCACATATCCGCGCCTCTCACGCAGAGCGACGTCAGCGGAACGGCGGACCCGGAGGCTGCGTGCCGCGCCTTTCTCGAGGAAGAACTCGCCGCTCCCTTCGCTCTCTCCCGGGCGCCCCTATGGCGTGTCCGCCTGTGCAAGCTCGGCGACGGGGACTGGGTGCTCGCCCTGATCGTCCATCACATCATCGCGGATGCATGGTCGATGGAACTGCTGCAGCAGGAACTCGCGCTGCGCTACCAGGCCCATGTCTCGGGTGCGGAGCTGGCCCTGCCCGCGCCCCGCCGGAACTACGGTGACTATGCCGCATGGCAGCGCTCGCCCAATGCCTGTGAGGCGATGGAGGAAGCACGAAACTACTGGATGGAAAAACTGGCGGACCCGGAGCTGCTGGAGCTGCCCTCCGACATGCCCGGCCCGCGCCGCATGCTGGCGCCCGCTGCAACCCTCCGACACGCATTCGACCCGATCCAGGTTCAGGCCCTGAAAATGCTGGCCACGGACCGGAGCAGCTCCCTCTTCATGGCCTTGACCGCGTTGGTCAAGACGCTGCTCTACCGTTATTGCGGCCAGCGTGACATCACGGTCGGCACGCCCGTCGCCGGACGAGACTGGCCGGAGCTAGAAACAGTCGTCGGACTGTTCATGAATGTCGTCGCCCTGCGGGACAAGATAGATCCCGGCGATGGCTTCACCACCCTGCTCGATCAGGTGGCACGCACCGCCTACGAAGCCTTCGCCCATCAGAATTACTCGCTGGAACATCTGATCGACGATCTGGATCTGGAACGCGACGCCGCCCGGGCACCCCTGTTCGATGTTCTGATCGCCCTGCAAAACGTTCCGGCGGCAAGCTCCCGCGTCGCGGACCTGCAGATAGGCCCCTTCGAGGCAGGACCGGAAGCAGCGAAATACGACCTGATCTTCGAATTCGCCGAAGACGGCGACGGCCTGATCCTCAACCTGATCTACAGCACCGGCCTGTTCAGCACCGCGGCCATGACGCGTCTCTGCAGCCATCTCGAACGGCTATTGGAACGCCTGCTCTCGGCACCCGAAGCGCCTATCGGGACCCTGTCCCTGCTGACCCGCGCAGAACGGGCCGAGCTTGCAGGCTGGGCCGGGGGAGACTCAGCCTATCCGCGTGAGGCATCGCTGGCCGATCTCTTCGGAGAGATTGTTGCTGCATCACCCGATGCGCCCGCACTGCGCTTTGGTGAGACCACGCTGACCTATACGGAGCTTGATGACCGTGCTGGCAGGCTCGCGGCCTATATCGATGCGCACTACAAGCCCGAACCCGGTGCCGTCATCGGGCTGTGTCTCGAACGCGGCATTGATCTCGTTGTTGCCATGCTCGCCATCCTGAAGACAGGCGGCGCCTATCTGCCGCTGGACCCGGATCTGCCCGCCGAACGCCTCGGCTATATGATTGAGGAGGCAAAGGTCGGGCTGGTGCTCAGCCAGCGGGGGTTGGCGGAGGCGCTTCCGGAGGGAGGCTACGCACAGCTTCTGATCGACAATGACGCGGCAGAGATCGCCGCCTGCGATGCGTCCGTCCCCTCGGGGCGGAGCGATGGCGGCAGTCTGGCCTATGTCATGTACACCTCAGGCTCCACCGGGCGCCCCAAAGGCGTCATGGTGCCCCAGCGCGCGGTCACACGCCTTGTCCGCGACACAGACTATATCGAGATCAAACCCGGCGACCGTATCGCCCAGGCGGCAACGCCCGCCTTCGATGCCGCCACCTTCGAGATCTGGGGCGCGCTGCTCAATGGTGCCGCCATCGAGTTGCTTCACCGCGACGATGTGCTCGATCCGGATCGCTTCGCCGGGCTTCTGCGTGAACAACGCTTCAACATCATGTTCCTGACCACGGCGCTGTTCAATCGTCTGGCACAGATCGACCCTTCCCTCTTCGGTTCTCTCGATACGTTGCTCTTCGGTGGAGAGGCTGTCGATCCGCGCTGGGTCCGTGCCGTGCTCAAGGCCGGAGCGCCAAAGCGCCTGCTGCATGTCTATGGGCCGACCGAATGCACCACCTTCGCAACAGCCCATCCGGTGCAGGAGGTGCCGGGCACTGCCGTCACCGTTCCCATCGGCTCTCCGATCGCGAACACGGTTGCCCACATCCTCGATCCGGACGGCCAGCCCGTCCCCGCAGGCATCCCGGGGGAGCTGCATCTTGGCGGCGACGGGCTCGCTGACGGATATCTCGATCAGCCCGAGCTGACCAACCAGCGCTTCATTCTGCATCCCGTCTTCGGGCGCCTCTACAAGACAGGCGACCTCTGCAGATGGAACCAGCTCGGCGCCATCGACTATCTCGGACGCACGGATCACCAGATCAAACTCAGAGGCTTCCGTATCGAACTCGGCGAGATCGAAGCAACATTGCGCAACCACGCAAACGTCGAGGAAGCCGTCGCCCTTCTCGCGGGCGAGGGCGAGCATCGCCGCATCGTCGCCTATGTCACAGGGGAAGCAGACGCCGCCACGCTCCGCCGCGACCTGCATGCCGTGCTTCCGTCCTACATGGTTCCATCGGAGATCATTGTTCTGGAGGCATTGCCCCTGACGGTGACGGGCAAGCTCGACCGGCGCGCCCTGCCAGAGCCGTCTGGTTCGGAGCACACCGCCTCCGGCGCCCCCGCCACACCGGGTGAGGAACTGCTCGCAGGGCTGTGGGCCTCCGTGCTGAAGCGCGACGCCATCGGCCGGGCCGACAGTTTCTTCGATCTCGGCGGGCATTCCCTGCTGGCAACACAGCTGCTCTCCCGCATCCGCACCGCCTTCGGCACCAACATCGCCCTCCGCCTGCTGTTCGAGCACCCGACCCTCGCAGCACAGGCCGACGCCATCGAGGCAGAACGCCGCGGCACGACAGCTGAGCGGCTGGCACCGCCGATTGTCCCCCGCGAAGACAGGGACACACTCCCCCTCTCCTTCGCGCAGCAGAGACTCTGGTTCCTCGCTCAGCTCGAAGGCAGTGCAGCCCCCGATGGCGTTCAGTC
>NZ_CAXBDC010000077.1:0-21677 GCF_963974195.1 uncultured Nisaea sp. | reverse complement strand
CTACATGCGCTGGACCATCAGCTTCTTGATCTCACCGATTGCCTTGGCCGGGTTCAGGCCTTTCGGGCAAGTCTTGGTGCAGTTCATGATGGTGTGGCAGCGATAGAGCCGGAACGGATCTTCCAGCTCATCGAGCCGCTCGCCGGTATATTCATCGCGGCTGTCCGCGATCCAGCGATAGGCCTGCAGCAGGATGGCCGGGCCGAGATACCGGTCGCCGTTCCACCAGTAGCTCGGGCAGGATGTCGAGCAGCAGAAACACAGCACGCATTCCCACAGACCGTCGAGCTTCTCGCGCTCTGCCACACTCTGGCGGCGCTCCTCGTCCGGCGGCGGCGGCGATTTCGACTTCAGCCACGGCTCGATGGAGGCAAGCTGCGCATAGGGCTGGGTCAGGTCCGGCACCAGATCCTTCACCACCGGCATATGCGGCAGCGGGTAGATCTTCACGTCGCCCTTCACATCGTCGATGCTCTTCAGGCAGGCCAGCGTGTTCGTGCCATCGATATTCATGGCGCACGACCCGCAGATGCCCTCACGGCAGGAACGGCGGAAGGTGACGGTGGTGTCGACCTCGTTCTTGATCTTGATCAGTGCGTCCAGGACCATCGGGCCGCACGCGTCGAGGTCGATCTCGTAGGTATCGACCCGCGGGTTCTGTCCGCTATCCGGATCGTACCGGTAGATCTTGAATGCCTTGACCCGTTTCGCGCCGGCTTCAGCCTTGTGGGTGTTGCCGATCTTGACCTTCGAGTTCGCCGGCAAAGAAAATTCAGCCATCTCTCAATTCCGATCTTTTCTTCGTTCTCAAGCGATCAGTAGACGCGTGCCGCCGGCGGCACGACCTCGACTTCGTTCGAGAGCGTGTACATATGCACGTCGCGATACATCACCTTGTGCTTGTACTTGTCGTCGAGCCACATAACGGTGTGCTTCATCCAGTTCTCGTCGTCCCGATCCGGGAAGTCTTCGTGCGCATGCGCGCCGCGGCTTTCCGGACGAAGGCTCGCCGAGGTCAGGGTGATCACTGCCTGGCTCATCAGGTTCTCAAGTTCCAGTGCCTCGACCAGATCCGAGTTCCAGATCAGCGAGCGGTCGCTGAGGCCGATATCCGGCAGCGTGGCCGCGATATCCTGGATTTTCTTCACACCATCATCCATCAGCTCGGTGGTGCGGAACACCGCCGCGTGCTGCTGCATGGCGCGCTGCATGTCGAGACGGATCTCGGCAGCCTTACGCTCGCCCTTGGCATGACGCATCTTGTCGAGACGCGCGATGGCGTACTCGCCCGCATCCGACGGCAGCGGCTTGTGCAGCTCACCCGGACGGACGGTTTCCTTGGCCCGCAAGGCGGCGGCCCGGCCGAACACGACAATGTCGAGCAGGGAGTTGGTGCCGAGACGGTTGGCGCCATGCACGGAGACGGAGGCCGCCTCGCCAATGGCCATCAGGCCCTGGCAAACCCGGTCCGGATCGTCCGCCGTCGGGTTGAGCACCTCGCCGTGATAGTTCGTCGGGATGCCGCCCATATTGTAGTGCACGGTCGGCAGAACCGGGATCGGCTCCTTGGTCACATCGACGCCGGCGAAGATCTTCGCGGTCTCGGAGATACCCGGCAGGCGCAGGTGCAGAACGTCCGGGTCGAGGTGTTCCAGATGCAGATAGATGTGATCTTTATCCGGCCCGATACCCCGGCCTTCGTTGATCTCGATGGTCATGGCCCGGCTGACAACGTCGCGCGAGGCCAGATCCTTGGCCGTCGGCGCGTACCGCTCCATGAAGCGCTCGCCCTCGGAGTTGGTCAGATACCCGCCTTCGCCGCGCGCACCCTCGGTGATCAGGCAGCCGGAACCGTAGATACCGGTCGGGTGGAACTGGACGAATTCCAGATCCTGCATCGGCAGGCCCGCGCGCACCACCATGCCGCCACCGTCGCCGGTGCAGGTATGGGCGGAGGTGCAGGAGAAGTAGGCCCGGCCGTAACCGCCGGTCGCCAGCACCGTCTGGTGTCCGCGGAACCGGTGCAGAGTGCCGGTCGCAAGATCGATCGCCATGACGCCACGGCAGGCGCCTTCTTCGTCCATGATCAGGTCGATGGCGAAATACTCGATGAAGAACTCGGCATTGGCCTTCAGGCTCTGCTGATAGAGCGTGTGCAGAATGGCGTGACCGGTCCGGTCAGCCGCGGCACAGGCGCGTTTGGCCATGCGCTTGCCGAAATCCAGCGTGTGACCACCGAACGGGCGCTGGTAGATCTTGCCCTCGTCGGTCCGCGAGAACGGCACGCCGAAATGCTCCAGCTCGATGATCGAGGGAATGGCGTTCCGGCACATATATTCGATGGCATCCTGGTCACCCAGCCAGTCCGACCCCTTGACGGTGTCGTACATGTGGAATTTCCAGTTATCGCCCTCACCCATATTGTTGAGCGCGGCGCCAACACCGCCCTGCGCTGCCACAGTATGGGAGCGGGTCGGAAAGACCTTGGTGATGCAGGCGGTCTTCAGGCCTTCGTTTGCCATCCCGAAGGCGGCACGCAGGCCGGCACCGCCGGCGCCCACGACGATGACGTCGTAGGTATGATCAATGATCTCGTAGGACTTCATGGAGCTCAGCCTCCGAAAGCGAGTTTAAGCACCGCGAACAGGGCGGCAATTGCAAGAAGGGAAGCGAGCAGCTTCACACCGAGAAGGGTTACCAGCTTTACGCCTTCGTGATGAACGTAGTCCTCGATCACGACCTGCAGGCCGAGCGCCGCATGATAGAAGGTCGCAATGATCAGGGCGATCATCAGAACGGCGACGACGGGTGAGCCAAGCCAGGCAACGGTCTCCGCATAACCGGCTCCGGCCAGCGAGATCAGGGACGCCACAAACCAGAGTGTCAGCGGGATCAGCGCCACGGCGGTCACACGCTGCATCCACCAGTGATGCAGACCGCTCTTGGCGCTGCCAAGACCGCGCACACGGCCGATCGGCGTACGCATTGAATTGTCAGTCATACCAGCCTCTCAAAAGAGTCTTTTTGTTGGCCCAGCCTCTTAAAGGGCGCAGGCAAGTATCCAGGCCAGAACGGTCAGGACCACCGATGAGGCGATGACCAGTTTGGTCGCCTTCTCAGCCGTCTCGATCTCGAAGCCGTAACCGCTATCCCAGAACAGATGGCGGATGCCGTTGCAAAGATGGAAAAACAGGGCAAAGGAAAAGCCGAACAGGATCAGAAGGCCAATCCAGGACCCCATGATGCTCTGCACAAACTCGAAATAGCCCCCACCAGTCGCCGCTGCCATCAGCCACCACACGAGAAACAACGTCCCGATGCCAAGCGCGACTCCTGTCGCCCGGTGCAGGATCGACGTTATCGCGGTTAGAGGTAGCCTATAGACCTGAAGATGCGGGGAAAGAGGGCGGTTGGAAACGCTCATAGCGCGCCTTTCCTGAGGAACATCAACAATGAAGCCGCACCATATTGCAGTGCGAACGTGAGCTCAATTTATTTCGACCCTCCGACTTGTCCAGTCCCCGGCCATACTGGCATTCGCGAATTTATGCACAGCGCCCTGAACGACCCTGTGGATAAAATTTTGACTTACTTGTGGATAGCTTGTGCAGTAATTATTGAAGATCCATAAACTCATTATATTTCAATATAATATTATGCATTCGAACTGTGCATATCTTTTTCTTCTTTTAACGAATAATTGTGAGTTAATTAGAAACGCGCTTCATACACTATAAATATCACTGCGGCATGACAGCTTGCTCATATTTTTATTGATCTAGTCTCAAAAAAAGGCGATGCTTTTACTCAAGATATGGAAGCATTGCTCTTGCTCAATCTTGTTTTTCAGGATTTGGGCGGGGTCGGGCGCCACCAAATATACCGGCGGAGTCCGTGCCAAGACAGTCGCATTGGTAGTGTCGGTGCCTGCCTTCCATGTCCGACGGGCCGCATGTCTTTTGACGTGCGGCCCGCTCGTCTTCCGGGGACTTATCCGCATTCTGTGAAATCGCGACGATCTGTCGGCTGGCATTACCCTGCTCATCTGGTACGGTGCGGCCGCACCATTAGACGAAATGTCCGGGATGCAACGATCCGTGTTTCAAACGACCCGATCCAGATACCTGCACTTCATCGGGGCAGCCGCTTTTCTTGCCGCGCTGACGCTTTTTTCGTCAGCGGGCCAGGCCGCCTGCGCCGATCCGCCGGGACCCGGCGTCGACTGGCGGCGCTGCAATTTCGACAATTACCCGCTGGCCGGTGTTGATCTGACCGGAGCCAACCTGAACGACGCCAGCTTCAACTGGGCCAATCTGACCGGCGCCACGCTTGACGAAAGCCGAGGCCGCGTCCGTTTCGGCCGGGCCAAGATGAAGGGTGCGTCCTTCCGGGGCGCACAGCTCCGTGATGCGGATTTCAGTCAGGCCGATCTGACGGACACGGATTTCACCGGCGCCAATCTGATCAAGGTCCGGTTCCAGACCGCGATCCTGCGCGGGGCGAACCTGACCGGCGCCCGACTCCGCGATGCGGATTTCTTCCGGGCCGATCTTTCCGGCGCGATCTGGACAGACGGCAAGAGAGTCTGCGCCGAAGGCTCGATCAGCTTCTGCCGTTAGGCGTCAAGCGTTCGACCCGTCGCTTTCATTGCTGGACTCGCGATATTCGATCATCTCGGCCAGCGCCAGAATGCGGCGGGCATTCTCGACATGCAGGGACTCCACCAGCTTGCCGTCAACAAGCGTGACCCCGCTGCCGGCCGCGTCCGCCTGCTGATGTGCATCGATGATCTTGCGTGACCAGGCAATCTCCTCGCCGCTCGGCGCAAAGATCCGGTTCGCCGGCTCCAGGGTTTTCGGATGGATCAGGGTCTTGCCGTCGAATCCGAGCTGCAGGCCCTGGCGGCACACCTCCTCGAACCCCTTGGTGTCATCCAGATCGAGATGAACACCATCCAGCACCGCCAGACCATAGGCCCGGGCCGCCAGGATACAGAGCCCGAGACTGGTCACGAAGGGCAGCCGGTCTCGTGTGTGCAGGGCATGAAGATCCTTGGCGAGATCGGATGTCCCGAGCACCAGGCACCCGAGGCTCGGGCTGGCCCCGGCGATCTCCTCGGCATGCAGCATGCCAAGCGGGGTCTCCATCATGCACCAGATCGAGAGGCTGGCCGGCGCTCCGGCCATGGCCAGCGCCTCTTCCGCGAACCAGACCTGATCGGCATGCTCTACCTTCGGGAGCAGCACGGCGTCCGCGCCGGACTGGGCGACAAAGGCAAGATCCTCCGCTCCCCATGCGCTGTCCGCGGCATTAACCCGGATGACGATCTCCCGGTCACGGTAACCGCCTTCCTTCAGGGCAGACGCGATAGTCGTCCGGGCCTCCGCCTTCTTGTCCGGCGAGACGGCATCCTCAAGATCCATGATCAGGACATCCGCCTCCAGCATCCGCGCCTTCTCCAGCGCGCGCGCGTTCGAGCCCGGCATATAAAGCGCCGAGCGGCGCGGTCTGATGGAAGCGGTCATTGCATGATCTCCGTTTGTCCCGTTCGGCTCATTCTAGTGGATAGACCGGGAAAACCAAACAGAGAGAGCGACTTGTCACTTGACCGGACCCCCCGTGCGCCGTCATCTCAAGGGAGACCGGACCGCGCAGGCAGGGGAGCCAGCATGGCAATTTTATCGATCCAGTCCCGGGTCAGTTATGGCTATGTCGGCAACAGCATCGCCGTGCCCGCCATACAGGCCGCGGGCCTTGAAGTCTGGCCGCTCGACACGGTCTCGTTTTCAAATCATCCGGGCCACGGGCACTTCCGTGGCGAGATCAGACCGGCGGCCGAGGTGCAGGCGCATATCGATGGTCTGGCCGCTCTTGGGGTCCCGGATACACTTTCGGCCATACTCTCCGGCTATCTTGGCCTGCCGGAAACCGCCGGCGTGGTGGCTGGTGCCGTCGACAAGGCCCGCGCGGTCAATCCGGCAATACCCTTCGTGCTCGATCCGGTGATCGGGGATAATGGCCGCCGGTTTGTCCGTGACGGCGTTGCCGAAGCCATTTGCGGCGAACTTCTGCCGCGCGCCGATATCGTGACGCCGAACCTCTATGAGCTCGGGGTGCTTTGCGGCAGCGAAGTCTCCGCCGATACCGGTGCGATCACGGCTGCCGCCCGAACACTGATTGCCGACGCCAGACTGTCCGCCGTCGCCATCACCGGCATCGAGCGGCCGGGAACGGTGTCGAACATGCTCGTGCTCGAACAAACCTGCTACGAGGCCACGGCTCCGCGCCTCGATCGCGGGTTCAACGGCACCGGCGACCTGTTCGCCGCCCTGCTCACCGCATGGCTGGTGCGCACCGGAGATGTCAGATCCGCTTTCGCCCGCGCCGCCGGAGGGCTGGAGACCGCCACACGGATAACGGACCGGTCCGGCCGGATGGAACTGGACCTTCCGGCAATTCTCAAGAGCCTGAAGAGGCTTTGTCCGGCAGCTTTGAAAGAAGTGCCCGCACCTTTGGGAAAAGTATAAGAGCAGGCAAACGCCTCAGGTCAGTCTCGCCCCGTTACGGCGCAACCGCTCACGGGCAAGCTGCACACGCTTCCTGACCGTGCAATTCTGAATACTCAGCCGCTCCGCGATCTCCGCATAGGAGAGGCCCTCGAAGAATCTCAGCATAAGCGGCACACGCAGCAGTTCGGGAAGCGCGTCGAGACCATGCTGTAGCGACCGCAGGGACTCTCCCGTCTCCGCGACTTCCTCCGGTGTCGGCTCAGGCGACGGGACGGACGGCATAACGCCGCCATCCGCCATGGCCATGACCTCATCGGTCCAGCGTTTCTGACGGGATCTGGCACGATAGAAATCGATACAGGCATTATGAACCAGGCGGGACAGCCAGGCACGCTGGTTGGCGATGGCGTCTCCGCCGCCTTCGGCAAAATGGGACGAGGCACGAACCATTGCGTTTCCCAGCGCATCTTCGGCATCCGCCATGTTCCCGGACATCATCCGCATGCATTGCCGCAGCAACTGGTTCTGATGCTTGGACCAAAGGCGCCAGAAGGCTTCCGGCGGCAAGGCTGAGGATGCAGCGAGCGGATCGACCGGTTTGCGATAGTCACGCGGTGTTTGAGCCGGTCTCTCCCGGACCGGACATGGCAGGGCACCGCCCGCACAGACCATCATATCGACGGTGCTCACCGTCCCTTCGGCAAAAATATCGCCTGATGACAGGCCCGCCCCACGGGCATATCGGCCATTGCCGCTTTCCTGATCCCCAGTCCCCACGAGAAGCCCCGACACGTTGATGAGTGCTCTGTGCTTTAATGCGATGACTTGAGTAATTTTTTACTCAAGCACATTCATGAAATACGGGATCAGGAGAAAAATCGCAAACGTATAAGTAGTATTTCCGCATAAAAAAACGGCCGACAATGCGCCGGCCGTTTCACGATGAAAAATTCGCTGGCTGGATCAGGCAGCTTTTTCGAGGTGGTTTTTCACCAGTGTCTCGGCAATCTGCACCGCATTGAGGGCAGCACCCTTACGCAGATTGTCGGAGACGCACCAGAAGATCAGACCGTTCTTGACCGTCGGATCCTTGCGCACCCGGCTCACATAAACCGCGTCCTCGCCTGCACATTCCTGCGGCGTGACATAGCCTTCGTCCGCCCGATGATCGACCACGACCAGACCCGGGAAGTCCTGCATCACGGCACGGGCTTCTTCCACACTGAGCGGATTTTCCGTCTCGATGAAGACCGATTCTGCATGACCGATGAAGACCGGCACACGGACACACATGGCGACAAGCTCGATGGCCGGATCGAGGATCTTTTTCACCTCGCTGGTCATCTTCCACTCTTCCTTCGTCGCCCCGTCATCCATGAACTTGTCGATATGCGGGATCACGTTGAAGGCGATCTGCTTGGTGAACTGCGTATTCTCCACCGGATCGTTCACATAGATCGCGCGGGTCTGGGTGAAGAGCTCGTCCATGCCCTCTTTACCCGCACCGGAAACCGACTGGTAGGTGGAGACGACGACGCGCTTGATCTTGGCCAGATCATGCAGCGGCTTCAGCGCGACGACGAGCTGTGCCGTTGAGCAATTCGGGTTGGCGATGATGTTGCGCTTGCCGTATTTGGCAACGGCCCCGGCATTCACTTCCGGCACGATCAGCGGCACGTCCGGGTCCATCCGGAAGTGCGAGCTGTTATCGATGGCAACGCAGCCGGCGGCGGCCGCTATCGGCGCATATTTCTCGGAGATCGTACCACCTGCGGAGAACAGCGCGATGTCGGTGCCCTTGAAGTCGTATGTCGCCAGATTCTGAACCTTGAGTGTTTTCTCCTCGCCATAGGACACCTCTGTGCCCGCCGATTTCTCGGAAGCAAGCGCGACGACTTCGGTCGCCGGAAAATCGCGCTCGGCAAGGGTTGTCAACATCTCACGACCAACGGCGCCCGTCGCGCCGACTACGGCAACTTTGTAGCCCATGGTTCTGGTCCAATCCTTCGGTTGTTGAAGTCCATAAACGACTTCGGCGGGAGACTTACGCCCCCCGCCGAGTAAACTCAAGCTATGCTGGTTGGGGAGGGTTATCCCGATACAAGTTTATCCAGCTCTTTAAGCAGGCTGTCTGTCATCACGGTAGTCGACACACGCGCCATGCCATCCTGCATGATGTCCGCGGTTCGCAGTCCCGATTTCAGCACGTTCTGGATCGCTTTCTCGAGCATGTCCGCTTCCTCGCCCATGTCGAACGAGTAGCGGAGCGCCATGGCGAAGCTCAGCATTTCGGCGATCGGGTTGGCAATGCCCTTGCCCGCGATATCCGGAGCGGAGCCATGCACCGGCTCGTACAGCGCATGGCGCTTTCCGGTCACTTCGTCGACCGCACCGAGCGAGGCGGACGGCAGCATCCCGAGGGAGCCGGTCAGCATCGCCGCGCAATCCGAAAGAATGTCGCCGAACAAATTGTCCGTGACGATCACGTCGAACTGCTTCGGGTTCCGGACCAGCTGCATGGCGCAGTTGTCGGCATACATATGCTCGAGGGTCACACCTTCGCCTTCGGCCTTGTGAAGGTTGGTCATGACTTCGCGCCAGAGCACGCCGGACATCATCACGTTGGCTTTTTCGACCGAGGTCACCCGACCGTCGCGCTTGCGGGCCATATCGAAGGCAACGCGGCCGATACGCTCGATCTCCGGGGTCGTATAGACCTGCGTGTCGTAGCCCTTCTTGGTGCCGTCCGGCAGATCGTCGATGCCGCGCGGCTGGCCGAAATAGACGCCACCCGTCAACTCGCGCAGGATCATGATATCGAGGCCGGAGACCAGCTCCCGCTTCAGCGAGGACGCGTCTGCCATCGCATCGAACACCATGGCCGGGCGCAGGTTGGCGAACAGGTCCATTTCCTTGCGCAGGCGCAGCAGGCCGCGCTCCGGCTTCACCTCGAAAGGCAGGCTGTCATACTGCGTACCGCCAACGGCACCGAACAGGACCGCGTCGGAATCGACCGCATCCGCCAGGGTTTCGTCGGTCAGCGGCGTGCCGTGCTTGTCGTAGGCGGCGCCGCCGACAAGACCTTCCTGAAGGTCAAAACTGACAGACCGCTTCTTCGCCATCCAGTCGACGACACGGAGCACTTCCTTGACGACTTCGGGACCGATCCCGTCACCGCCGAGAACCAGCATTTTACGATTGGAGGCCATGAACTCTGCTTACCCTAGTGAGACCGGTTACCTATTGAGACTGGCCCACTGAGGAGCCTGAATTCTGTGTGGTTCTTATAATCAGCCCGGCGCTCTGGTTAAACCCCCGAGCGCCGGATTGGTTCCGTTATGCGGGATATGTTCCCGTCAGGATGCCGCCAGCCACGGCCGATCGGCCTTCCGCTTTTCCTCGAAAGTGTCGATCGAGCCGCCCTTCTCCATGGTCAGGCCGATATCGTCGAGACCGTTGAGCAGGCAGTGCTTGCGGAAGGAGTCGACGTCGAAGGTGATCTTCTCACCGTTCGGACGGCCGATTTCCTGATTTTCGAGATCGATTTCGAGCACCGCGTTGGAGCCCTTCTCGGCATCGTCCATCAACTCGTCCAGCTGCTCCTGGGTCACCTTGATCGGCAGGATCCCGTTCTTGAAGCAGTTGTTGAAGAAGATGTCAGCGAAGCTGGTCGAGATCACACAGCGGATACCGAAATCGAGCAGTGCCCACGGCGCATGTTCGCGCGAGGAGCCGCAGCCGAAATTCTCGCCGGCCACGATGACCTGCGCCTTCCGGTAGGCCGGCTTGTTCAGCACGAAATCCGGATTGTCGCTGCCATCGTCATTATACCGCATCTCGGCAAAGGCATGCTTGCCGAGACCCGACCGCTTGATCGTCTTCAGATAGTTCTTCGGAATGATCATGTCGGTGTCGATGTTCATGATGTTCATCGGCGCCGCGACACCGGAGAGTTTGGTGAATTTATCCATTCTCTCTCTCCCTAATTTAGCAGGTCGCGGACATCGGTCAGATGACCGGTTACCGCCGCTGCCGCCGCCATTGCGGGACTGACCAGATGGGTCCGTCCGCCGCGGCCCTGACGGCCTTCGAAGTTACGGTTCGAGGTCGAGGCACAGCGCTCGCCCGGCTCCAGCCGGTCGGCATTCATGGCCAGACACATGGAGCAGCCCGGCTCGCGCCATTCGAATCCGGCTTCGAGGAAGATCTTGTCCAGACCTTCTTCCTCGGCCAGTTCCTTCACCACACCAGAACCCGGGACAATGATCGCGTTCACACCGTCGGCGATCTTGCGGCCCTTGACCACACCGGCGGCGATCCGCAGATCCTCCAGCCGGCCGTTGGTGCAGGAGCCGATGAAGACCCTGTTGATCTTCACCTCGCTGATCGGCACACCGGCCTTCAGGCCCATATATTCGAGTGAACGGGCGATCTTTGCCTTGCGCACCGGATCGGCAAGCTGTTCCGGATCCGGAATGTTCGCGGTGATCGGGATGACTTCTTCCGGGTTCGTGCCCCAGGTCACCTGCGGCACGATCTCGGCGGCATCGAGTTCGACCTCGGTGTCGTAGACCGCATCCGCGTCGGACGGCAGCGTCTTCCAGTAAGCGACAGCCTGCTCCCAGGCGGCGCCCTTCGGCGCGAAGGGCCGGCCCTTCAGATACTCGAAGGTGGTCTCGTCCGGCGCAATCAGACCGGCACGGGCACCCGCTTCGATGGACATGTTGCAGACCGTCATCCGCGCTTCCATCGAGAGGGTACGGATGGCATCTCCAGCGAATTCGATAACGTGACCAGTGCCGCCAGCGGTACCGATCTTGCCGATGATCGCCAGCACCACGTCCTTGGAGTTCACGCCCTTCGGCAGCTCACCCTTGACCGTGATCCGCATGTTCTTCGCGGGGGACTGCACCAGCGTCTGGGTTGCCAGCACATGCTCCACCTCGGAAGTGCCGATACCGAATGCCAGCGCGCCGAATGCGCCATGGGTCGAGGTATGGCTGTCACCGCAGACAATGGTCGTGCCCGGCAGGGTGAAGCCCTGCTCCGGTCCGATGATGTGCACGATGCCCCGGCGATTGTCGGTCATGCTGAAATAAGGCACGCCGAAATCGGAGACATTCTGCTCAAGGGTCGCGACCTGGATCCGGGAATCCTCGTCGGTAATGCCCTTGTCGAGATCCTTGGTCGGAACATTGTGGTCGGCGACCGCAAGGGTAAGATCCGGGCGGCGCACCTGGCGGCCGGCGTTCCGGAGCCCCTCGAAGGCCTGCGGGCTGGTTACTTCATGAACCAGGTGTCGATCGATATAAATCAGGCATGTACCATCGTCCTGGACGTCGACCAGGTGATCCTGCCAGATTTTATCGAACAGCGTACGCGGCTTGGACATCGCTGCTATGCTTCCTCTCGTCTCTCTGCGCGGCCCCGGTTTATTTGAGGGCAAACGCCCTCCGGGTACTGCGGCACCATATCTCTCGTCACTCACGACGGGGACCGGAGCATACCGAGTCGCCCCCGGCGACAAAAGCTGAATCTTGCGGTAAATCCGGGCTTTTTAGAAATAATCAAACCGATAAAGGCCAATCCCGAATGGATCTGAACTCGATTACTTCCATATTGGAAGCGGCCAGCCTCTGGCAGCTCGGTTTCGGCGCCGTTGCGGTTGGTCTGGCCGGTCTGGTTCGCGGCTTTTCCGGGTTTGGTGCGGCCATGATCTCGATCCCCTTGTTGAGCCTGCTGTTCGGACCGCAAACCGCCCTTGCCTGCCTGACCACGATGGAGATGCCGGCACAGATCCAGCTTCTGCGCATGTCGCGCCGGGAGGCGGACTGGAAACAGGCGGCCCCCATGGCGCTCGGCGGCATCATCGCCCTGCCGCTCGGCACCTGGATCCTGGTCAGCATCGATCAGGACCTGCTGCGGCGGTTGATTTCCGGCATCGTCCTGCTTCTGGTCGTGCTGCTGGCAAGCGGATACCGGCACACGATCCCGCGCCGGCTGGGGATTGATGTCGCAGTTGGCACCGTCGCGGGTTTCCTGAACGGATCGACCGGGTTGGGCGGGCCGCCGATCATCTTCTATCTGCTCTCCGGCCCCTATGCCCCGGCGGCGGTGCGGGCCAACATCACCGCCTTTTTCCAGATAGGCTTCGTCTTCGTGGTTGCCAGCTATTTCTGGTTCGGCGTGCTCACACCCGACCGCATGCTGCTCGGCGCCGTGCTCGCCCCCTGCTATGTGGGCGGCATCTGGCTTGGCGGGAGACTGTTCTACAAGGCGAGCGAGCAGACTTTCCGCCGCATCGCCTATCTGCTGCTGGCCGTCATCGGATGCGGGACGCTGTTCAGCTAAACGCCCCGGCTCCCGCAGGGCTCATGCCGGCGCCCAAACGCAAACGGGAGCGCCAAGGCGCTCCCGTCCGTAATTCATATGATACCCGATGCTTACGCTTCGGTTGCGGCCTTGCTCTTGGCCCAGGTGTTCTTCTCGGCGATACGAGCCGACTTACCGCGACGGCCGCGCAGATAGTAGAGCTTCGCGCGGCGCACTTTACCGCGGCGGACCACCTCGATGCTGTCCAGGCGCGGGGAGTAGAGCGGAAACACGCGCTCGACGCCTTCGCCGTAGGAGATCTTGCGGACGGTGAAAGCGGAGTTCAGGCCGTCATTCTTGCGTGCAATGCAGACGCCTTCATAGGCCTGGACACGCTCGCGGGTGCCTTCGACGACACGCACGTTGACACGCACGGTGTCACCCGGGCCGAATTCCGGAACCGGACGTTCGGAAGAGAGCTTTTCAACCTGCTCTTTTTCGATCTGTTGAACGATATTCATTCTTCATTCTCCAATACGCGCCAGTGGCGACCGGTCCATCCAGGGACCGGTGAATACCGGCTTCTTCTATAAAACACACAGCTCTTGCGTGCCCGGTTATCGGACCGCAGAGGAGCGGCGTGCCGCTACCGTTCGAGCGAGATCCGGACAGCCAGGCCGTCCATGCCGCTCACTCTTCCGATCCGCGATAACGGGCCCAAAGGTCGGGCCGGCGTTGCCGCGTGATCTCTTCCGACTGTTCCCGCCGCCAGGACCGTATCCTGGCGTGGTGGCCGGAAAGCAGGATCTCGGGGACGGACACACCGTTCCATTCCCGAGGTTGCGTATAGTGGGGATACTCAAGCAGCCCCTCTTCAAAACTTTCCTCGTCCAGCGTTTCCGCCGCTCCGAGCACGCCCGGCAGCAGACGGATGCAGGCATCCAGCAGCGCCAGGGCCGGGATCTCGCCGCCCGAAAGCACGAAATCCCCAAGGCTGACCTCTTCAAGGCCACGGGCATCGATCACCCGCTGGTCAAGGCCTTCGTAACGCCCGCAAAGCAGCACCACACCGGGTTCCGCCGCAAGCTCCCGCGCCATTGCCTGGTCGAACCGGGCACCGCGCGGACTGAGATAGATCCGCCGGCCCGGCATGTCGTCGACAGAGGCCAAAGCCGCGTCGACCACATTGGGCCGCATCACCATTCCGGAACCGCCCCCGAAAGGGGTTTCGTCCACGGAGCGGTGCTTATCGCGTGCAAAATCCCTGATGTCCAGCGATTTCAGGGACCAAAGCCCGGACTTCCGAGCCTTGTCGGCAATCGAATGGCCCAGCGGACCCGGAAACATTTCCGGGAACAGACTGAGCACCGTCGCCTGCCAGGGCGTACTGCCTTCAGCGCTCATCGCCGGTGCCTTCAGCGCCGGCACTCTCGGCGCCCGGGGACTCCACCTCGTCATCCAGCAGGCCGGCCGGCGGATCGACAACCAGACGGCCGGCATCGAGATCGATCTCCGGTATCACCTCACCGTTGAACGGCACCAATACCGTCTTGCGGCTGCCTTCGAGCCGGATTTCCAGAAGGTCACCGGCGCCGAAATTCTGCACCGCGACCACCTGTCCGAGAGACTCCCCCGCGACCATATCCGCCCGAAGGCCGATCAGGTCCGCGTGGTAGAACTCATCCTCATCCGCTTCCGGCAGCCGGTCCCGCTCGACCTGAAGCTCGATCCCCTTCAGGGTCTCGGCCTCGTTCCGGTCGTTGATACCGGCAATACGCACCAGCAGCATGCCCTTCGCCCGGCCGGTCACCTGGAGCTCGTAGCTCTTCCCGGCGGCATCCTTCAGCGGGCCATAGGCAGTGATATCGTCCGGGTCCTCGGTGAAACTCTTCACCCGGACCAGACCCCGCACCCCATGGACGCCGACGATGACGCCGAGTGTGACCGGCTCGGTCATAAGGTCTTAGCCCTCGGACTTTTCCGCTTCCTCAGCCGGAGCTTCCTCAGCCGGAGCAGCAGCAGCTTCGGCGGCAGCTTCAGCAGCGGCAGCGGCTTCGGCGGCAGCCGTTTCAGCGGCGGCGGCAGCGGCGATTGCAGCTTCTTCCTCACGTTCCTGGCGCTTGCGGCCCGGAGCGGATTTCTTCGGCTGGTCGCGATATTCGAATTTCTCAACCAGCTCGATGCTGGCCAGCATCTTGTGGACACGGTCGGTCGGCTTGGCGCCAACGGACATCCAATGCTTGACGCGGTCTTCCTTGATCACGAGACGTCCCTCATGACCCTTCGGCAGCATCGGGTTGTAGGAGCCGAGCTTCTCGATGAAGAGGCCATCGCGCGGGGACGTGCCCTCGGCGACAACGATGCGGTAGAACGGGCGCTTCTTGGCGCCGCCGCGCGACAGACGAATACGAAGTGACATTGGTTATTCCTTTCAGTAACGCTCTTAGCTTTTCACGTGTTCGATTACTTCTTGCCGGGGAAACCGGGCGGCAGCATGCCTCCCGGAAGTTTCGGCATTCCCTTGCCGCCAAGACCTGACGGTAATTGTCCGGGCATCTGGCCGGGCGATGGCATGCCGGGCATTCCGCCCCCGCCGCCGAGAAGCGCCCCGAGGCCCTTCATGCCGCCCATCTTGCCCATCTGTTTCATCACCCGCGTCATGTCCTGGTGCTGCTTCAGGAGCTTGTTCACTTCCTGAACGCTGGTCCCGGACCCGGCCGCGATACGGCGGCGGCGCGAGGCATTCATCAGTTTCACGTTCTTCCGCTCCACCTTGGTCATGGAGAGGATGATCGCTTCCTGCTTCTTGATGACGCTGTCGTCCATATTGGCGCCGGCCATCTGTTTCTGCAGCTTGCCCATGCCCGGCAGCATGGACATGACGCCACCGAGGCCGCCCATCTTCTTCACCTGACGAAGCTGCGAGAGCATGTCCTCAAGATCGAAGGCGCCCTTCTGCATCTTCTTGGCGATGCGTTCGGCTTCCTCGACCTCAATGGTCTCGGCGGCCTTCTCGACCAGACTGACCACGTCGCCCATGCCGAGAATCCGGCCGGCGACACGTTCAGGATGGAAGTCTTCCAGCGCATCCGCGCGCTCGCCAATACCGACGGCCTTGATCGGCACGCCGGTGACCGCCCGCATGGAGAGAGCCGCGCCACCGCGCGCATCGCCATCCATCCGGGTCAGCACGATGCCGGTCAGACCGACCCGCTCGTTGAAGTTCCGCGCCGTGGTGACGGCGTCCTGGCCGGTCATGGCGTCGGCGACGAGAAGGGTCTCGACCGGCTTCACCGCATCGCGGACCTGGATCACCTCGTCCATCATCGACTCATCGATGGAGAGCCGGCCGGCGGTATCCAGCATGACCACGTCGAAGCCTTGCAGCTTGCCGGCGGTCATAGCCCGTTTCGCAATCGAAACAGGCGTTTCATTCTCGGAAATCGGCAGCGTCGCAACGTCGATCTGCTCACCCAGCACGCGAAGCTGTTCGCGGGCCGCCGGGCGATAGATATCGAGGGAAGCCATCAGGACCTTCTTGCGGTCCCGTTCCTTCAGGCGCCGGGCCAGTTTGGCGGTGCTGGTGGTTTTACCACCGCCCTGCAGGCCGACCATCAGGATCGGCACGGGCGGGACGGCGTTCAGATTGATGCCGCTGGCATCGGTGCCGAGCATTTCCACGAGATTGTCGTGGACGATCTTGATGACCTGCTGGCCGGGAGACACCGACTTGATGACTTCCTGGCCGATGGCGCGTTCGCGCACCTTGTCGACGAATTCCTTGACCACCGGCAGCGCGACATCGGCCTCAAGCAGGGCCACACGCACTTCGCGCAGCGCCGCGGTCACGTCCGCTTCCTTGAGCGCGCCGCGTCTCTTGAGGCGATCGAAAACGTCGCCGAGCCGGTTTTGCAAACTGTCGAACATGCGTCCGTAAGCTCCAATTTTTCCCGGGTTTATCAGGCAGGCGAGACGCAAAACGAAAGCACGCCCGTGCTCGAACACTCGAGGACGGACGGAACCCGTGAAGGTCTCAGCGCACTGATTTTTGCCGAGAGCGCCGGAACATATGGGCGCCTGCCTGCCGAGTCAAGCATTCCCGCGTTCCTCACGGCCAGAGACGAAGCTCGCCCGATCCGGACACAAGAGCCGTCATTCTGTCGTTTTTTCATTAGCCTCAAGCGGCCCGGACTCTTAGCGTGGCCCAACTGCCGGATGAGCCGGATTGACGAAAGACGTGTGACGGAGTTTGCCCCCATGAAGCTGGAAAGCCTGAAGACCTTCATCGTCGGCAATCCTCCGCCCGGCTTCGGCGGCCGCTATTTCCTGTTCCTGAAGCTGCGCACCGCCTGCGGCATTGAAGGTGTCGGCGAGGTCTATGCCGCCAGTTTCGGCCCGAAAACCACCGTCGCCATGGTCGAGGACGTGTTCGGCCGCTATCTCGAAGGCCGGGACCCGCACCATATCGAGCGGTTCTGGCGCCGGGCCCACGGCTCCGGCTTCAGCCAGCGCCCGGACCCGTCGATGATGGGGGTGGTCAGCGCGCTGGAAATGGCCTGCTGGGACATCATCGGAAAGGCCGCGAACAAGCCGGTCTACGAGCTGCTCGGCGGCATGGTGAACGAGCGGCTCAGGACCTACACCTATCTCTATCCGCGCCCCGAGGATGATCCGGCCACCTTCTATAACAGTCCGGAGAAAAGCGCCGAAGCGGCGGTGGCCTGTGTCGCCGAAGGCTTCACCGCGCTGAAGTTCGACCCGGCCGGGCCCTATACCGCATTCGGCGGGCACCAACCCGACATGGAGATCCTCGACCGCTCGGAGAAATTCTGCCGGCTGATCCGGGAGGCCGTCGGCGACAAGGCCGATTTGTTGTTCGGCACCCACGGCCAGTTCACCGCCTCCGGCGCCAAGCGTCTCGCCCGGCGGCTGGAGCCTTATGATCCGCTCTGGTTCGAGGAGCCCACCCCGCCGGACATGCCGGAGGAGATGGCGAAGGTGGCCGAGGCAACCTCGATCCCGATCGCCACCGGCGAGCGGCTGACCACCAAGTGGGAATTCAAGCGCGTGCTGGAAACCGGCGCCGCCTCCATCATCCAGATGAATCTGGGCCGCGTCGGCGGCATCCTTGAAGGCAAGAAGATCGCCGGCATGGCCGAGGCCTTCTACGCCCAGATCGCCCCGCACCTCTATTGCGGCCCGGTGGTCGGTGCCGCCAATGTCCAGCTCGCCACCTGCACGCCGAACTTCCTGGTGCTGGAAAGCATCCGGAAATGGGACGGCTTCCACGCCGACATCCTGAAGACGCCGATGGGCTGGGAAGAAGGCTATGTCATCCCGCCGAAAGCACCGGGCCTCGGGGTCGAGCTGAACGAAGAGGTGGCGCTGGCCCATCCTTACGAGGGCAATGAGCTGCATCTGCAAATGAGCCAGGAGCCGTTCGAGGTCGCCGGAAAACCGTTTGGCGGCGGGTGAACTACCCCGCGATCCCGTCGAAATCGTGCCGGTCCATACCGGCCTCGACACCGGCTTCGACCAGCAGGGCCCAGGTGCCCGGATCGACCGGAACACCGTTGGCCCGGCGGTCCGCGCCGGTCTCGCGTTCTGGCTCGCCCGGTACCCGCACCTTGTCCACGCCCTCGCCCGGACGGGCGCTGGTGACATAGGCGAGCATGGAATCGATGGCATCCGCGAAGGGAATGTCCCGGCCAAAGCCCTTCGGATCGACAATCACCGTCAGCATTGAATTGCAGATCGTCTCGCGCCCCTGCTGCGCCGGGTCGGTGACAGGACCGCCAAGCAAGGCGGCGCCGAGGATCTCGCCGAGCAATGCAAGACCGTAGCCCTTGTGCTCGCCGAAGGCCTGTAGCGCGCCGGTCGGCTGCTCGTACATGACCGCCGCGTTGCGGGTCGGCAAACCGTTATGATCGATCAGCGCTCCCTCGACGACTTCCTTGCCCGCATTGTAAGCGACCCGGACCTTGCCGAGCGCGACCCGGCTGGTCGCCATGTCGAGCACGAACATCGGGTTCTTGTCCGTCGCCGGAACCGCCGTGCAGTAAGGATTGGTGGAATAGCGCGCCTCGGCCCCGCCCCAGGGGGCCACGATCGGGCGATGGCCGACCACATTGACAAAATGGATGGAGATAAAGCCGGCCCTGGCACAGATCTCGCCCCAGGCACCGATACGCCCCAGATGGTGTGAATTGCGCAGACCGACGATGGCGACGCCCGCCGTCCGTGCCCGGTCGAGCCCGAGCTGCATGGCCTCGCCTCCGGTCACCTGACCATAGGCCATGTTGCCGTCCAGCAGCAGATAGGCGCCATTGTCCGACACCAGACTGACATGGCCGTTGACCGTCAATGTCCCGGCCTTGGCGTGACGCATATATTGCGCCGTCAGCCCGACGCCGTGGCTGTCATGGCCGAGCAGGTTGGCTTCCACCAGATTATGCGCCACCTGCCGCGCTTCTTCCGGATTACTCCCGGCCCGTCCGATCATCTCCGTGACCAGGTTTTCCAGTGCCTCATGCGCGACGGTAATCATGCTTCGCTCCCCAATTACGTTGCGGGCTCACGGTAGCGAGGGAGACGACATATTGGAACTGCCGGAAACAGAGGATATATATGCCCGCATGAGACAGATCGAATTCCTGAAGATGCATGGCCTCGGCAACGATTTCGTCGTGCTTGATGGCCGCCTTCCCGGCCCGGCCCTCGCGGTTGCGGATTATCGCGCCGTCGGCGACCGGCGGCGCGGTGTCGGCTATGACCAGTTCCTGACCATCGAGGCACCGAAGAACGGCGGCGACGCCTTCATGCGCATCCATAACCCGGATGGCAGCGAGGCTGGCGCCTGCGGCAACGGCACGCGTTGCGTTGCGGGTCTGGTGATGGAGGAATTCGGCAAGAACCGGATCGATCTCGAAACGGTTGCGGGCACGCTGGTCTGCGAGCGGGTCGAGGGCGGCCGCGTGCGCGTCGATATGGGACCGGCGCGGCTCGATGCCGCCGCCATTCCGCTTTCGGTCGAGACCGACACGCTCTCCGTCGAAATCCCGGATGCGCCCTATTCCGGTGCCTGCTGCGTCAATATGGGCAACCCGCATGCCGTCTTCTTCGTCGATGACGTGGATGCGGTGGCCCTGACCGAGGTTGGCCCGAAGCTGGAACTGCACCCGATCTTCCCGGACCGGGCCAATATCGAGTTCGCAGAGATTCGCGGGCCGGAACTGATCCGCATGCGGGTCTGGGAACGTGGCGCGGGCATTACCGAGGCCTGCGGCTCGGGCGCCTGCGCGGTGCTAGTGGCTGCCGCGCGGAAGGGTCTGACCGGGCGCAAGGCGGACGTGGAACTGGACGGCGGTGTTCTCACCATCGAGTGGCGCGAGGACGGCCATGTGCTGATGACAGGGCCCGTCGCCACCAGCTTCCGTGGCACGCTCGACCTCGACCGGTTGGGCTGAGGCGCCGGACCATGCCGTGCGTGCATGGCTCCCAAGAGCCCGCCACACTTGCATTTCGCGCCGATTCCGGCCATTTCTCCGCCCATGACCATGACTGACGACAATTCGGATGGACGCGAAAAGGCCAAGCCGGTCGAGACTTTCGGCTGCCGGCTGAACGCGTATGAGTCCGAGGTGATCCGCGACCATCTCGTCCGTGCCGGGCGTCAGGATGTTGTCGTCATCAATACCTGTGCCGTCACCAAGGAAGCCGAGCGTCAGGCCCGGCAGGCGATCCGCAAGGCCCGCCGCGCCAATCCGGACGCCGAGATCGTGGTCACAGGCTGCGCCGCCCAGATCAACCCGGATGCCTATGCCGCGATGGACGAGGTCAGCCGGGTGGTCGGCAATGAGGAAAAGCTGAAGGCCGAAACCTGGGCCACATCCGGAAGCATGCCGGGTGAGGCGAAGATCCTCGTGAACGACATCATGAGCGTGAAGGAAACCGCGCCCCATCTGGTGGCCGGTCTCGAAGGGCGCGCCCGGGCCTTCGTTCAGGTCCAGCAGGGCTGCGACCATCGCTGCACCTTCTGCATCATCCCCTTCGGACGCGGCAACAGCCGCTCGGTGCCGATGGGCGAGATCGTCCGTCAGGTACGCGAGCTGGTCACGAACGGCTATCGCGAGATCGTGCTGACCGGCGTCGACATCACCTCTTACGGCGGCGATCTGCCGGGCAAGCCGGAGCTGGGCCAGATGGTCCGCCGCCTGCTAGCCCAGGTGCCGGAACTGCCGCGCCTGCGGCTCTCCTCCATCGACGCGGTGGAGATCGACGACGATCTGCTGCGGCTGGTCCGGGACGAGCCGCGCCTTATGCCGCATCTCCATGTCAGCCTGCAGGCGGGCGACGACATGATCCTGAAGCGGATGAAGCGCCGGCATAACCGTTCCGATATCATTACATTCTGCCGCGACATGCGCGCGGCCCGCCCGGACGTTGCCTTCGGCGCGGATATCATCGCCGGTTTCCCGACGGAGACGGAGGAGATGTTCGCCAACAGCCTCGCCCTGGTCGAGGAATGCGGCCTGTCCTACGTCCACGTCTTCCCCTATTCGGCCCGGCCCGGCACCCCTGCCGCCCGCATGCCACAGGTTCCCGGCCCCGTCCGCAAGGAACGCGCGGCCCGGCTGCGCGCCGCCGGTGAACGCTCCCTTGCTGTCTTCCTTGACGGGCTTGTCGGCAGCACCCAGTCGGTGCTGGTCGAAAAGCCCGGCCTTGCCCGGGCGGAGAATTTCGCTCCGGTCCGGATCGAGGGCGGGATCGCGGGCGAGCTGCTGTCCGTTCGCATCACCGGAACGGACGGCACCCATCTTCTTGGACAGATCGAACGGAAATCCGCCGCATGAGTGA
>NZ_CAXBDC010000076.1:0-21733 GCF_963974195.1 uncultured Nisaea sp. | reverse complement strand
CGGTGGCCCTGGCTGCGCAGGCCTTCGAGATCGAGCAGCGTGGTGCTGCCCGGCGTCAGGATGATGTCGCTCATGAAGTCCCCGCGAAAATGCGTTTGTGGAGAGGGTTGAAGCCGATGCGGTAGGCCAGCTCGGCCGGCTCGCTGACGTCCCATACGGCGAGATCGGCCCGCTTTCCGGCCTCGATGGTGCCGGCATCTGCGAGGCCGAGTGCCTGAGCAGCGATCCGGGTGGCGCCTGCCAGCGCCTCTTCGGGCGTCATGCGGAACAGCGTGCAGGCCATGTTCATTGTCAGCAGCAGGGAGGTCAGCGGGGAGGAGCCGGGATTACAGTCCGTCGCAATCGCAATCGGCACGCCCGCATCGCGCAGGGCCTGAACCGGGGGGAGTTGCGTCTCGCGCAAGGTATAGAAAGCACCGGGCAGCAGAACGGCGACGGAGCCGCTTTCCGCCATGGCGGCGATGCCGTCCGCGCCGAGATATTCAAGATGATCCGCCGACAGCGCACCGTATCGCGCTGCGAGTGCCGTACCGCCGAGATCGGAAAGCTGCTCCGCATGGAGCTTCACCGGCAGGCCGAGTTCTTGCGCCCGTTTGAAAACGCGCTCGATCTGTGCCGGGCTGAAAGCGATGCCTTCGCAGAAACCGTCCACGGCATCGACCAAGCCTTCTTCCGCCGCTTTTGTCAGGGCTGGCAGGCAGATCTTGTCGATATAGGCGTCCGCCCGATCCTTGTATTCCGCCGGCACTGCATGCGCGCCGAGGAAGCTTGTGCGGACCCGGACCGGGCGTTCTTTCCCGATGCGACGGGCGGCGCGGAGCATTCGTAGCTCGGTTTCGATATCGAGGCCGTAGCCTGACTTGATTTCGAGTGTGGCGATACCTTCCGCCAGCAGCGCGTCAACGCGGGGCAGGGCATTGGCGACCAGATCGTCCTCGCTCGCTGCGCGGGTGGCGGTCATGGTGGAGACGATGCCGCCCCCGGCGCGGGCCACTTCCTCGTAACTCGCGCCTTCAAGCCGCAATTCGAACTCGCGGGCCCGGTTGCCGCCGAAGACGATATGGGTGTGGCAATCCACCAGAGCCGGGGTGATCAGGCGCCCGCCGCCATCCTCGCGCGGCCAATCCGCATAACTTGCCGGAAGATCTGCTTCCGGGCCTGCCCAGGCGATTTTCCCGTCCTGCAGCGCGACGGCGCCGTTCTTCACCAGCCCATAGGAACTGGTATCTGGAAGCATGGTCGCGAGCGTGGCATTGCGGAGGATCTGCATGGCCGTATGGTCCGAATAGAGGCTTGCCCGAAAGGCTGATTTGAATATTATGTCTATACATAATAATTGCTGTCAACAAGGAGACGCCACCGTGACGACGGTTTTCGCAGAGACACTTCTGATGGAGGGCGGCTGGCAGCGGGATGCGCTGGTCACGATTGACGGCAATGGCCGGATAGACTCTGTCCGGACTGGCGACGCTTCCGCCGCCGCTGGCGCGGACCATCGCGTTGCCGTGTTGCTGCCCGCGCCGGTGAACCTGCATTCGCATGCATTCCAGCGGGCGATGGCCGGGTTGACCGAAGGTCGCGGGCCCGATCCGAAAGACAGTTTCTGGACCTGGCGGCGGCTGATGTATCGCTTCCTGCAATCCCTGACACCGGAACATGTGAGTGCCGTTACGGCGCTGGTGCAGATGGAAATGCTGGAGGCGGGCTATGCTGGGTCGGTGGAGTTCCACTATCTGCATCATCAGGTCGACGGCACGCCCTATGCCGCGCTTGGTGAGATGAGTGAGCGCGTTGCAGAGGCGGCGGTGGAGACGGGTATCGGCCTTACCCTTGCGCCGGTTCTGTATCAGGTCGGCGGGTGTGATGGCCGTGATCTCGGTCCGGGGCAGATCCGTTTCGGCAATGACCCGGATCGTTATGCCCGGTTGCTTGAAGAGGCGGAGCAGGCGGTGGCGAAGCTGACGGCTGATTGCGCTATCGGTGTTGCGCCACATTCTCTCCGGGCGGTGACCCGCGAGGCACTTGCCGGGGCGGCGGCATTGCGTCCTGACCGTCCGATCCATATCCATGTCGCCGAGCAGGTAGCCGAGGTCGAGGAAGTCGAGGCAGCCTGGGGTGCCCGGCCGATGGCCTGGCTCTTGGAAAACCACGCAGTCGACCAGCGCTGGTGCCTGATCCATGCCACCCAGATGCAGCCGTCCGAGACCGAGGCGATGGCAAAGAGCGGTGCCGTCGCCGGGCTTTGCCCGATCACCGAATCCAGCCTTGGCGACGGAATCTTCGACGGTGTGCGCTATCGCGCGGCAGGCGGCAGCTTTGGTGTCGGATCGGACTCGAATATCCGGATCTCGCTCAGCGAGGAGCTGCGGACGCTGGAATATTCCCAACGCCTGCGGGACAAGGGGCGTGCCGTTCTGGCCGAGCAGGAACGCTCCGCCGGGCGGGTACTGTTCGAGGAAGCGGTACGGGGCGGTGCTCAGGCGGCGGGACGTGACAGCGGGGCGATTGCACCGGGCCGGATCGCCGATCTCGTGGCGCTGGACGGAGACGCACTCGACATTGCCGGACGCACCGGGGACCGCATTCTCGATACCTTCATCTTCGCCGGTGACGACCGCTGGGTGAGCGATGTCTGGTCCGCCGGACGTCATGTGGTAAGAGACGGCCGGCACATCGCCCGGGATCGGATCCGGGCGCGCTACCGTGAAACACTCCGCGATCTGGAGGACGCACTCTGACGCAGTCCGCGCTCAAGTCCTGGCAGGGCATTCAGGCCGAAATCAAACGCCGCATCGCCGACCGTGTCTGGCGCCCGGGCGAGCTGATTCCCGGCGAGACGGACCTGGCGGCGGAATTCGGCTGCGCCCGGGCCACGGTGAACCGTGCCCTGCAGGGACTGGCCGATAGCGGTCTGCTGGAACGGAAGCGCAAGGCAGGCACCCGTGTCGCGCTCGATCCGGTGCGCAAGGCGACGCTGGAAATCCCGATCACCCGGATTGAGGTCGAAGCTGCGGGCTCTGCCTATCACTTCGACATTCTGGAGCAGCGGCGGGCCCGCCTGCCTGCGTCGATAACAGAAGCGATACAGCTGGAGGACTCATTCGATGCCCTCCATATGCGCGGCCTGCACCGTGCGGACGCGCGACCGTTTCTCTACGAAGACCGATGGGTCAATCTGGAGGCGGTCCCGGAATTCGCCGAAGCGGACTTCTCCGCCATCAGCCCGAACGAGTGGCTGGTCAGGAACCAGCCTTTCACCAGGGGGGATATCAGCTTCCTCGCGGAGAATGCATCCGCCGTTCAGGCAAGCGCCCTTGGCGCGGAAGAAGGGGCGGCGCTGTTTGCCATCGAGCGGACGACATGGAATGAGACGGTGCCCATTACGTTCGTCCGTCTGGCATATCGGCCGGGCTACCGGATGACGACCGGAATCTAGCGGCTCAGTCCTGTTTCAACTGTCTGCGTATGGTCGTCAGCGCGTCGATCAGGGGTTGTGCTGTGTCCGGCGGGACCGCGGCAAGGAGATCATTGACCCAGCGTTCGTGACCGTCGGCCATCTCGGCGAAAACCGCTTCGCCCTTGTGGGTCAGCCTGACCAGTGTGGCCCGCTTATCGCCCGGCACCGGCAGGCGCTCCACCAACCCGTCCTGCACCAGCCGTTCGACGATCCCGGTGACATTGCCGTTCGAGACCATGAGCTGTTCGGAAAGGGCACTCATCCGGAGGCCGCTCTCGCTGCGTTCCAGAACGGCGAGGATTTCGAACCGTGGCAGGGTTTGATCGTAGGAGAGCCGCATCTCTTCCCGCAGCGCATTCTCGACGGACCGCGTGGTTCGCAAAATATTCAGCCAGAGCCTGAGCCGGGTTTTGCGTGTCTCTGCATTTTCCGCGAGACGTATGCTTGGTGCTTGCGCCATTTACGAATCTTAGGCTTTTAAATTAATTTCGCATCAAAAAATTGAGTATTAGTTGAATATTAAATCAAACTGGTGGCCGGTTGATACGTCTCCTAGGATCGGGTTTTGGCTATAGGCCAACAAACGACGGGAAGATGCCGCGTATGATTGCCGACTGGGATGACGCCTATGCGAACGGCCCGCACATAAAGGGGGCGGAGACTTATCCGCCGATGTGGCAACAGCGCGCCGCCGATTTCCGGCAGGAACTGGGCGACAGGGCGGAACTCGATATCCCCTACGGAGAGGCACCGCGTAACCGGCTCGACCTGTTTCGGCCCGCAGGTCCGGCCACCGGCCTCGCGCTGTTTGTTCATGGCGGTTACTGGCGGGCATTCGACAAAAGCATCTGGTCCCATCTGGCGCGTGGCGCGGTGGATCAGGGCTGGGCCGTTGCCATCCCGAGTTACACCCTGGCGCCGGAAGCGCGCATCGCGGATATCACGCGCGAGATCGGCAGGGCTGTGACAGCGGCCGCGCAATTGGTCGAGGGGCCGGTTCATCTCGCCGGTCATTCCGCCGGAGGACATCTTGTCAGCCGGATGCTGTGCCGGGATGTGCCGCTGGACCCGGCGCTTCGGGCGCGGATCGATCAGGTTGTCTCGATCAGCGGCCTGCATGACCTGCGCCCCTTGCTGAACCTTGAGATGAATGCCGACCTGAAACTCGACGAGGCCGAGGCCGCCGGGGAAAGCCCCGCGCTCCGCCACCCTGTGCGTGGTGCCCGGCTGGTCTGCTGGGCCGGCTCCGGCGAACGGCCCGAGTTCCTGCGCCAGAACGATCTGCTCGCCAATATCTGGACCGGGCTTGGTGCCGTTACGGCGACGGTCCACGCAAAGGGCAAACATCACTTTAATGTGATCGAGGGCCTGGAGGATGCGGACTCGCCTCTGACCCGATGTTTCATCACCCGGGGCTTCACCAAGGGAGAATACTGACTTATGGCCGCTTTCCAGATGCAACAACATGTGCGGTTCCAGCATTGCGACCCGGCGGCAATCGTTTTCTATCCGCGCTATTTCGAGATGATCAATCTCACCGTGGAGGAATGGTTCGGCACTGGCCTCGATTGGGGATTCCACCGGATGCACGAGGTTGACGACCGGGGCATCCCGACAGTCCGGATCTCTGTCGATTTCAGCGCTCCAAGCCGGTTGGGCGACGTGCTCGACTGGAGCCTCGCGGTGCAGAGGATTGGATCGTCGAGTCTTGATGTCGAGATCGTTGCGCGCTGTGAGGGGGAGTTGCGCCTGACCTGTCAGTCAACCCTTGTTCAGTTCGTAAAAAGCACCGGCCGGCCGGTCGCCTGGAGCGCGGGGATACGGGAGAAAATGAGGGCGTTCGAAGACAGCCCCATGGCCAATTCCACGATTAATTCCACAGGCGGCTCATAGAATATCCGGGGGGCTTTCTGGCAAGGAGCCCTGCTTTGGGATATCGTGTTTTGCGACATTATTTTACGCGGCGTTAACCATTCAGAGCGAATAATACAGATAGCAATTAATGCCGAGATCGACAGCGCGGCCGCGCGACGGAGAGGCGATGAGCAACGAAACAGATAGCCCGGAATTCTCGATCCTCGTGGTCGATGATGCTCCAGAGAACGTCATGCTGCTCAGCCTGATTTTGAAAGATCTCGGCAAAGTCTCCTCCGCCCTGAGCGGACGCGAGGCGATCGACAAGGCCCTGGAAAACCCTCCCGATCTGATCCTGCTCGACATCCAGATGCCGGAGCTGGACGGCTACGATGTGATCCGGGCCCTGAAAGAAGATCCGAAGACAGAAAACGTGCCGGTGATTTTTGTCACCGGTCTCTCCGATGAGGGTGACGAGGAGAAAGGCCTGAAGCTCGGGGCGATCGACTATATCACCAAGCCCTACAAGCCGGCGGTCGTCATCGCCCGGGTCCGTAATCACCTGCGGCTGCGTGAATATGCCATGCGCCTTGAGCAGTTGAACGAGGAGCTGGAGCGGCTTGCGACCACGGATGCGCTGACGTCGGCGTATAACAGGCGCTACTTCATGTCCAAACTGGACGAGGAGGTGAAGCGGGTGCGCCGGTACAAGCGCCCGTCATCGTTGATGATGATCGACGTGGATCATTTCAAGAAGATCAACGACACCTTCGGCCATGATGTCGGCGATCATGTCCTGATCGCGCTCGTCAAACTTCTGGAAGACAAGGTCAGGCAACTCGACACGGTGGCCCGGATCGGTGGGGAGGAATTCGCCATCCTGATGCCTGAAACGAGCGAGAAAGACGCGCTGATTCTGGTGAACAGACTGCTTGATGCGGCCCGGGCCGCTGCCATCACTGTTGCCGATGACACGGTCCGGTTCACCATCAGCGTCGGCTGCACGGAATTCGACGCGGATACCGTGGACGGAGAAGGCATTCTGAAAATGGCGGATATGGCACTGTACGACGCGAAGAGAAGCGGACGCGACCAGGTCGTCTTCCGGTCGCCCACGGTTACGGCTTGAACCACGCCATATATTTGCTCTTGCTTCACATTCCCTCTAAGTGATCTCTCTGGGATCAGCCCTTGTCCTCTCGACAAGCCGGGCTGCGACACTCAAGGGGAGAGCATTGATGAAATTCACCAATCCCGAAGGCGTTCCGGCGCCAGCCTCGACATACTCACAGCTGGTCACGGTACCGGCCAATGCCCGGCGCGCCATTGCCTCCGGCCAGATTGGCGTGGCGCCGGACGGCAGCGTGCGCGAGGGGCTGGAAGCCCAGACGGTTCAGGCGTTCGAGAACCTGTTCAAGGTTATCGAGGGTGCGGGCATGTCCAAGACGGACATCGTGAAGATCGTGTTCTATTCCACGGTGCCGGGCTCGGTTGCCTCTTTCCGGGAGATCCGGGACCGCATGTTCGACGGGCATGCGCCTGCCTGCACCTATCTGGAAATCTCCGCGCTCGCGACGCCGGACTTCCTTTGCGAAGTCGAGGGCGAGGCCGTCGCGCTCTGACGGGCGCGGCGATCGGGAGACGGGCCGGTGATTGACGACTTTCTGCTGCGGGCGCTTGCCGCCGGGATCGGAGCCGCTCTTGCGGCCGGTCCGCTGGGCTGTTTCGTGGTCTGGCGCCGGCTCGCGTATTTCGGCGATACAATGGCCCATTCCGCTCTGCTCGGGCTGGCGCTCGGCTTTCTGATGAATGTCGAGCCGGTGCTGGGAATTTTCGCCGTTACCGTCGCCGTCGCCGCGCTCCTGCTGTCGCTGGAACGCTGGAGCACGGTGCCGACCGACACGCTGCTGGGCATTCTCTCGCACGGGGCGCTGGCCATGGGGCTTGTGGCCATCGGGTTGATGAGCTGGCTCAGGGTCGATCTGATGGGTGTGCTGTTCGGCGACGTGCTGTCCGTGTCCATGCAGGACATCATGTTGATCTACGCCGTCGTCGCGGTGGTTCTGGTCTGCCTCTGGCGGATCTGGGAGCCGCTGCTGGCGACCACGGTCAGCAGTGATCTGGCCCAGGCCGAAGGGCTTGGGGGGCGCCGGGCCAATCTGGTTTTCACCCTTTTGCTTGCCCTGGTCATCGCCGTGGCGATCAAGGTCGTCGGGGTGCTGCTGATCACATCTTTGCTGATCCTGCCGGCCGCCGGTGCGCGGCGCTGGGCCAGAAGTCCGGAGGCCATGGTTGCCGGTGCCGTCGTTATCGGGATCGTCTCCGTGCTGATCGGCATGCTGGGCTCGGTGGAATTCGATACGCCGGCGGGGCCGTCCATCGTGCTGGTTGCCTTTGCCGTCTTCCTGATCGGCTTGCCGCGCTGGCCGGGCAGGCTCTCTTCACGCGGGTAAGGGCTTTGACCAATCGGGCTTGAATTCAAAATTTGTTATGTTATAACGTTTTTTGAATTCACCTGTTGAGATCCTCCATGAGATATCTGTTTCTACGGATCGGCGGCTTGTTGGCCGCTATTCTGCTTGTTGTCCTGCCAGCGCGCGCCGAGCTGTCGGTCGTCACATCGATTCCGCCGGTGCACAGCCTGGTCGCGAAGGTCATGGCCGGGGCCGGTGAGCCGCATCTCCTGCTCCGGAATGGACAGTCACCGCATGAATATGCGTTGCGCCCATCCGATGCCCGGGCGATCGAGAACGCCGACCTGATCATCCTGGTGTCCCATACGATCGAGACATTCCTTGAGGCCGCGGTTGACCGGAATGCCGATCATGGCGGCCGGGTCGTGGAATTGAGCGAAGCCAAGGGCGTCATGCATCTGAGCGTTCGTGAGGGCACGCTGTGGGATGTTTCGAAGCATGCCGGGCACACGGGGCACGGGCACGATCATGATGACGGGAATGGCGGGGACCATGCAGAGCATGAGCATGGCCCGGACGATCCGCATGTCTGGCTGAGCCCGTCCAACGCGCAGGCTTTTGTGCGTGCGATTGCGGCATCCCTGGCAGAGCACGACCCGGATCATGCCGCGCTCTATACCGCCAATGCGGCTGCGGCCGTGCAGGATCTCGAAGAGCTCTCCCGGACCATCCGGCAGAAGCTCGCACCGGTGCATGACAGGCCGTTTCTGGTGTTCCACGATGCCTATCAGTATTTCGAGACCGCGTTTGACCTGACGGCGGCCGGTGCGATCAGCCTCGGGACAGGGGCACCTCCGGGGGCGGCACGCCTGCGGGCTCTCCGGCAACGGGTCGCGGATGGCGGCATCCGCTGTATCTTCAAGGAGGTGCAGTTCAGGCCCCGTCTGGCCGAGGTCGTGGCCGAGGGTTCCGGGGCGAAGCTTGGCACGCTCGATCCGGTCGGCAGCACCATTCCGTTCGGACCGGATGCGTATAATGCACTGATGCTCGGATTAGCGGACGGTTTCGAATCCTGCCTGAAGTGACATACTGCCCCGAACAGGCATCACGGGGGCAGGACATTGATCGATATCGAAGACGCACTCGGCACCTGCCCCATCGTCGCAATTCTGCGCGGTCTTGAACCGGAGCGCGCGGAAGAGATCGGGCAGGCATTGTTCGATGCCGGCATTCGCGTGATCGAGGTGCCGCTGAATTCTCCCCGCCCGTTCGAAAGCATTGCCTGTCTTGCCCGTCTTCTCGGGGATCGCGCGGTGATTGGCGCCGGGACCGTGCTGACGGATGAGGACGTGCGGGCCGTGGCGGCGGCGGGTGGGCGCCTTGTCGTCTCTCCCAACACCGATACACGGGTGATCGACGAGACGAAATGGTGCGGCCTGATCTCCATGCCGGGCTTTTTCACACCAACCGAGGCATTCCAGGCACTGGCGGCGGGGGCGGATTATCTGAAGCTTTTCCCGGGCGATGCGATCCAGCCGAAAATCGTCGGTGCGTTGCGGGCCGTCTTGCCGCCGGACCGGGGGATCGTCGTCACCGGCGGCGTCGGGCGCGACAATATCGCCGACTTTTTCGCAGCCGGCGCCAGGGCGGTTGCCGTTGGCTCCTCGATCTTCAAGCCGGGCAAGCCGGTGGAGCAAATCGGCGCCGATGCCGCCGCGTTGATCGCTGCCTGGCGGGACGGCGACCCGCATTGACGGAATAAGGCCATTTCGGAAAGCGGGCTTGTAACCGGACGGCGCCTGCGCGATGTCATAAGCTCAACGCCATTTCACAAGCATGCCAAGCGGGAGCGAACACATGCGGTATCTGCACACGATGGTCCGGATCAGCGACATCGACGAGAGCCTGAAATTCTATTGCGACATTCTCGGTCTCAAGGAAGTTCATCGCTATGAAAGCGAGAAGGGCCGTTTCACCAACATTTTCCTCTACGCGCCGGGTGACGAGGCGACGGCCGCTTCCGACAAGCGCGCGCCAGTGGTCGAGCTGACCTACAACTGGGATCCGGAAGAGTACAAGACCGGCCGGGCCTGGGGGCATCTCGCCTTCCGTGTCGAGAATATCTACGAGCTTTGCCAGAAGATCATGGATGCGGGTGTCACCATCAACCGTCCGCCGCGTGACGGTTACATGGCGTTCGTGAAGTCGCCGGACGGCATCTCCATCGAAATCCTGCAGGAAGGCGAGGCGCTGGCGCCGGCCGAGCCCTGGGCGTCGATGGCAAATACCGGCTCCTGGTAAAACCCTGACACGACCCGGCATCGCACCGTTTCCGGCTGCACTTCAGCCTGCGTCAGATCTACCCCTGCGGCCATGCCGTATGGTGATCGTCGATGACAAAGGCATGGCTGTGCCGGAACGTGCGATGCCGGTGCGTCTGTCCCGACGGCCCGGCTTTCGCGAGCTGTGTCGGTTGGTGGTGTCCGTCGTCTGTGATCGGGTGCGCGTGGACCAGCTCCTCATGTTCGTGATCCAGTTCGGCCGGATCATGTGCGGGCCAGAACAGCAGCGCGCCTGACAGGCCCGCCGTCGCTCCTGCGGCAAGCATGATGAAAGCCATATCCATGCCAAGGGATGTGGCGACCCATCCGGCAAGCGGATAGGTGACAAGCCAGCAGGCATGCGACAGCGCGAATTGCGCGGCGAACAGATCGGTTCTGTCTTCGGCATGACAGGATCGCCTCAGCAGCAACCCCGACGGGGTCATTATCATGGATATGCCGATCCCTATCGCGCACCATACGGCCAGGGCCTGCAGGTAGGTTTCCGCAAGGATACCGGCGCAGAGCGAGACTGCCAGCAGCGCGGCACCCGCGAGCATGACGGGGCGGGCCGAGCGATGCTCAAGCAGTCTTGGTAAGGTCAGGGCGACGATCATCGAGCCCAGGCCGGTGGCCGCATAGAACAGCGTGACGTCCCGCTCCGTGCCGCCGAGAACGTCCTGAACAAAGACCACACTATTCACGATCACCATGGAGCCGGCCGCCGAAACCGCGAAGCTCAGGGCGAGCAAACCGCGCAGCCGGGGCGTCTTGAGATAAATCCAGCTCCCGCGCGTCACTTTGGCGCGAAAGCTGCGCTGCGCCGCGTCCGGTTTCTGGGCGGGGATCGAGGCGGTGAGGATAAGGGCCGCGGAGGCCAGGAAGCCGAGCGCATTGCCGGCAAACAGCCCGTGAAATGTCATGACCGACAAAAGCAGGCCCGCCAGAAGCGGGCTGGCCAGTTGCTCAAGGTCGTAGAGCAGACGGGAGAGGGAAAGCGCCCGTGTGTAATCCCGCTCTTCCGGGAGAAGATCCGGAATGGTGGCCTGGAATGTCGGGGTGAAGGCGGCGGAACAGGCCTGGAACAGAAAGATCAGCAGATAGATCTGCCAGATCTCGGTCACGAACGGCAGCAGGATCACGAACCCTGCTCGGATCAGGTCCAGAGCGACCAGAAAGGGGCCTCTGCGGAACCGGCTGGACAGGGCGGCGCCGACAGGACCGAGCAGGACATAGGAGATCATCTTGATGGCGAGGGCGGTGCCGAGCACAAGCCCGGCATCCGGTCCGGCAATCTGGTAGGCGAGCAGTCCGAGGGCGACCGTCGTCAATCCACTGCCGAGCAGAGAGAGGGCCTGTGCGAGAAAAAGATGCCTGTAGGCGGAATGTCTCAGAATATCGATCATGTTCCCCCGCTCGAAAAGAGGTCAGTCGGGGGCAGTATAGCGCACAACCATGTCCCTGAGGGTCACGATGCCGACCATGTCGCCCTGGCGGGTGACAAGCGCCCGGGTCAGCTTGAAGCGGTTCAGCATGCGGATCGCGTATTTGATATCCATGCCGACATCGACACTCAGCACCGGCTTGGACATGATCTCGTAAACGCTGGTGCGCTCCGGCGAGCGGTCCTTGCTGGCCACATGCGCCGCGATATCGCCGACCGTGACGACGCCGTACTCGTCCCTGTCGTCCCGCCGTTCGATGACCAGCGAGCTGACATTGTGCTCCCGCATCAGGTCGATGGCGTTCCGCACCGTCGCGAGGCCGTCGATGACATGCGGGTTGCCGCTCATCACGTCCTCGACCTTCACATAAGGATGCTGGTTCATATTTCTTCCTCGATCTCTTTTTCGATTTCCTTGATTTGCGAGGTCAGGCCGACGGCGTCCTCGATGTCGATCTGGAAGGCGACACCGCTGCCGAGATCCTCGTCGAACCGGGCAGCCCGGCAGATCTCTTCCAGGATATGACGCGACATATGTTCCTCGACCACCAGCAGCACGACGTCGCGCTGGCCCTCAAGGGTGAGGCCGAGGAAGGTGGAGGAGGGTTTCAGGCCCTCGCCCCGGACATTGGTGATAACGGTGCTGCCGGTGCCGCCGCACTTTCGTGCGGTGTCGACGACGATCTCGGTCTTGGCATCGCTTACCACGGCAACTATCAGCTTGAACTTCATTGCTGGCTCCCTGGCTGTGGGGTTGCGGTTTCGGTATCAAATCGGGAACGGGCGGCCTCGCGCTTCTTGCGCCGCGCGGCCATCCAGGCGCCCGCCTGGGCATAACTCATGACGCTGAGCATGGGGAAGAGGCTGGCAAGGGCGATCAGCCCGAATCCGTCCAGCACCGGGTCTCTCCCTGGCACGGTGGATGCGAGGCCGAGGCCGAGCGCCGTGACCAGCGGGACGGTGACGGTGGAGGTGGTGACGCCGCCGGAATCGTAGGCCAGCGGAATGATCATGCGCGGCGCGTAGATCGTCTGCAGGACGACGAGCGTGTAGCCGGCGATCATATAGAGATAGAGCGGTGTGCCGGTGACGATCCGGAAGGCGCCGACGGCGATGCTGAGGGCGACGCCGATGGCGACGGCAATGCGCAGGCCCCGGCCGTCGATGGTCCCGCCGGTGAGGGTGCTGGCCTTGTTGGCGACGGCGATCAGGGACGGCTCGGCAATGGTGGTGGAAAAGCCGATGGCGGCGGCAAACAGATAGACCCAGTAATAATCCGCCCAGCCGAGGCTGGCGATGTCGCGGCCGGGCGCGATGAAGGCCGGATCGGTTAGCTGCGTCGCCATCAGGGCGCCGATCGGGAACAGGGCTTCTTCCAGCCCGACCAGGAAGAGCGAGAGGCCGAGGATCACATAGACGAAACCGAGCAGTACCCGGCCGAGTTGGGGAATGCTCTGGCGCAGCACGACAAGCTGAAAGAAGGCGAGGATCGCGGCAATCGGGAACACGTCGATAAGCGTGCCGAGAAAAGCCTCATAGAGCGCCGTGATCCATTCCATCGCCATGCCTAGAAACCCGCCATGTCTAGAAACCTGCCATGTCTAGAACACCATCCCGAAGATGAGGACAAAGATCATCGGCGATAGTGAGGCAAAGGCGATCAGCCCGAAACCGTCGATTGCCGGATTGCGTCCCTTGATGACCGTCGCCAGCCCGACGCCAAGGGCGGTGACCAGCGGGACGGTGACGGTGGAGGTGGTGACGCCGCCGGAATCATAGGCGATGCCGATGATCTGTTCCGGCGCTATCACGGTCAGGGCCTGCACCGCCACATAGCCGCCGATCATGATCCAGTGCAGTGGCCAGCCTTTCAGGATGCGGAACACGCCGACCACGATGGCGATGCCGACCGAGGCCGCGACCGTATAGCGGAGCGCGCGGGCATAGCTGTTCATCGCCTCCGGCGCGTTGGCGATGAAGCCGCCTTCCGCCATCACCCGCGCCGCTTCGTCGCCGACGGCGATCAGGGAGGGTTCGGCCACTGTCGTTCCGAAGCCGAGCCCGAAGGAAAACAGCAGGAGCCAGGTCAGGCTGCCCTTGCGGGCAAGGGCGCCGGCAAGAAATTCGCCGATCGGGAACAGGGCCATCTCCAGCCCCTGCAGAAACAATGTCAGGCCGAGGACCACGACAACCAGACCGGCCAGTGTTTGTCCCAGGTTCGGGAACGGCTGCTGAAGCACAACGAGCTGGAAGAAGGCTACGACCAGTACGATCGGCAACACGTCCCGGGCAGTGCCGAGCAGGAGGGAGCCGAACGCAAGAAGCCGATTGATCATGCAGGCAGGCTAGCGGCTTGGTCTGCCGACATCCAGTGCGCCCATCGCCGCATGCGTGCGGAAAATTTCCGAGGCCACGTCACAACAGGAAACGCTGGCTCGACATGTCTGTGAAACCCATTGCAACGCCAAGCAGGAGACAGACATGGCTGGCACAGGACCCGTGAACTTTTACGCCAACGCCGGAGCTATTCTCGGCAAACTGGAAACCGTCGAGACAAGTATCGCCGAAGCCGGCTTCGACAAGCTGCTGCATCATCTGGTGAAGCTGCGCGCCTCGCAGATCAACCAGTGCGCCTTTTGCGTCAAGATGCATATCGCGGAAGCCCTCAAGGATGGCGACAGCCAGGAGCGGATCGACCGGGTCATCGTCTGGCGCCATGTCCGCGATTTCACCCCGGCGGAAAAGGCGGCACTGGCCTGGACCGAGGCCTTGACCGAACTTGATCCGAAGGCCGATCTTGGGTCGTTGCGGCAGGAGCTGCGCGAGCACTTCTCCGACACGGACATTTCGACGCTGACGGCGATCATTGCCATGATCAATCTCTGGAACCGCATTCAGGTCTCCCAACATTGATGAAAAAGCATTGATGAAACAGAGTCCGGATCATCTGCGGGAGTTCGAGGAGGCGCGGCCGATGCTGATCGGCCTCGCCTACCGGCTGCTGGGCTCCCGCGCCGAGGCGGAGGACGTCGTGCAGGACACTTTTCTGGCCTGGAGCGGGACTGACCGTGCCGTGATCGAACAACCGCGTGCCTGGCTGAGTTCGGTCTGTACCCGGCGGGCTCTGGATGTCCTGAAATCGGCTCGGCGCAGCCGCACCGATTATGTCGGTCACTGGCTGCCGGAGCCGATCGAGACCGGGGACAGCGGGACGCCTGAATCGGATCTCATGATCAGCGAAAGTGTCACCATGGCGTTTCTGCTGGTGCTGGATCGTCTGGCCCCGAAAGAGCGGGCGGCGTTTGTGCTGCACGATGTTTTCGGCATGGACTATGCGGAAATCGCGGAGCAGCTCGGGAGCACGGAGGCGGCTTGCCGCAAGCTGGCCTCGCGGGCGCGGGTCAATGTCAGGCAAGCGGGTAATACCAAGCCTGCCCCAAGGGATCTGCAGCAATGCCTGATCGATGCCTTCCAGACCGCGTTGCGGACCGGAGCTGCGGATGACCTCGCCGGGTTGCTGGCGCGCGACGCAGTTTTGACCGCTGACAGCGGCGGCAAGGCGGCGTCAATTCTTGGGCCTGTCAAAGGTGCGGAGCGGATTCTCACTTTTGTTACCAGGGCGTTGCCGAAATTTTGGTCCGACTATTCCATCACGGTGGCGGAGATCAATGCGCAGCTTGCTCTGATTGTGCGGGACGGCCCCGCCGCGCACGCTGTCGTGACATTCCGGGTGAATGCTGACCAGTGGATCTCGGAGATCATGGTCATGCGGAATCCAGACAAGTTGCGCGGCTTCGACCTCGCGGACTGAATTCCAGAAATCCGCCGAAGACCATGGAAACATCATCAATTATCTAAAAATACACGCAATCTTAAGGAGTTGCAGCGATATGTCATAGAATTGCATCTAAATTGCTTGGGGAATGCGGTATGGTTGCCGCGATGGAGACACAGCCTCGCCTTACCAAGACCTACCGGTTGCTGGTCCGGGGGACCAATATCAACGAGACCTCCTTGTTGGCGACCGACTACCTGAACCATTTCAATGAAGTGGTGATGCTGCTTGAGCTCATTCCGGACATGCCGGACATGCTTGAGGAGGTCGAGGAATGGAAGCCGGCGACCTATATCGAGCATTTCGCGGCCAGCGGGTTCTCGGACAAGGAACTGGCTATCTGGGCCTATGAAAATGCCCCGCATGAATATATTCATGCCTTCGAGGATCTGGTGGCGTCTGCCAACGAGCAGATTTTCGCGACGGTGGGGCTTTTAAAGAAGCTGAATGGAACGGTGCCCGAAGACGAGTTCCGCAATCAGACCCTGGCAAAGGTCCGTGAGGTCAGATTGACGCTGGAACAGATCTCGGGCGTTATCAACGGCACGGTGCCGCGTTACGATCAGGCGGAGATCGACGACATCATGGACCAGAACGCGATCGACAGCCTTTTCGACTGATGGTTTTTCGCAATATCCCACATGCTGGTCAGCGCTGGCTTGGCGTTTTCGCCCTTGTCGTTGCTCTCGGTTCAGCCGTTCCGGCCCTTGCCTCTCCGCCACCTGCCTTGTTTGTCACGGAGACGGGCGAGCCTGTTTCCATTGAGCACCTTGCGGAAGACCTTGCGGAGCGGCGCTTCGTTTTGCTGGGCGAAAAGCACGACAATCCCGAACATCACGAAATCCAGGCGGAACTTCTGCACCGGATGATCGCGGCGGGCCGCAAGCCGGCTCTGGTCTGGGAGATGATCGAGCGCGGCAAGCAAGCCGCAGTGGATACATTCCGGGCGAGCGGGAACACGGACCCGGATGCGTTTGCCGAGGCTATCGGCTGGGCCGATTCCAGCTGGCCCGACTGGAAATTCTACCGGCCGATCGCGGACGCGGCGCTGGCAGCCGGATTGCCCATGATCGCCGGAAACCTGGATGCGGAAACGGTCCGGTCCATCAGTCAGGGCGATATGATCGAGGCGGACCTGAGAGCAGCTCTCCGGCTGGACGAGGCCGTTCCGGAATTTGTCCGTGACGCAGTTCGGGATGAGGTCTATCGCGGCCATTGCGGACTCATTCCGCGGGACAAGCTCTCTCCGATGGTCGCCGTTCAGATCGCCCGGGATGCCAGTCTGGCGGAAGCGATGGTGCGGGCCGCCGGGGCGGCTGATGGCGCCGTGCTGATCGCGGGGGGGCAGCATGCGCGCCGCGATACCGGCGCGGGCTTTCACCTCGAACACAGGTTCGGCGGCGGGAATATTGCGTCTATCGGTATGCTGGAAGGCGATCTGGAGATCGTCTGGGCGGGCGAGGAACACGCGGTTCCGCCCGGCAGGTTCGACTATGTCTGGTACACGGACCCGGCGCAGCCCGATAAGGACTATTGCGCCGATCTGGAAGCCCGCTTCAAAGCCTTCACGAAGAACTGACCGCGCACCTGCTTCTGGTGCGCGGCGCAGGGACCATGATCAGGCGTCTTATTTACCGCTTTCAGCCTTGATGTAGGCGATGACGTCGTCGATGTCGTCCTGCTTCTTCAGGCCGACAAACGCCATCTTGGTGCCCTTGATATATTTTTTCGGGGCAGCCAGGAATTCGGCGATGCTGACTTCATCCCAGACCAGACCTTCTGCGGCCTTGGCTTCCATGGCTTTGGAATATTTGAACTTTTCCACATGCGCGGCAGGGCGGCCGATAACACCGACAAGGTGCGGGCCGACCCGGTTCTTTTCCGCGTCGACGACGTGACAGGCCTTGCATTTCCGGAAGACCTTCTCGCCTTTTGCCGCATCGCCCCCGGCCATGGCCGGGCTGACGGTCAGGGCCAGAAGGGTGGCGACGTAAGCAGCTTTGCGCAGCATATTTCTCTCCAATTCAGCCGGTCGTTAAAGTCGACGATCTGTTCTGCTCTTTTGTAGCGCTTCATGCAGAGCGATCCCAGTTGCCGAACTGTCGCACCGGTTGCCGGGTCGTGCCGCGCCTCACAGAGACCGGTCAAGCACAGTCATATGGTTGTCGAATGCCAATCCTGCAAATCGTTGTGTGTGACCTTCCGTGACATGGCTCGAAGGGTCGGCGATGCGGGAAAGAAGTTTGCCGAAACCGGTTGAAAACCGGAACCCGCCCGGATGCGGACCCGCCGCAACACCGGCGCTGTCGCGCACGCTGTTGAAGGACACCAGCTTGCCGTCCGGGAGTGACCAGATGGCAATCTTGTCGCCGCGCGGGAAGGTGCTGGCCCCGAACTTTCCACTCGGATCGATGGCGACGTCGGCGCAATAGCCCTTCAGCCGGGGTGTCAGGGTTTCCGGGGCATCGAACAGGGTGCTTTTCCCGTCGCGCCCGATCATGCCGACAAGTGGAGGCGCATCGGAGGTGTCGCCCTGATACTGCATCCCGAACAGCACGGTGCCGTCCGGACTGGTGTCGAGATGCCGGATGCTGTTCTTGTGCAGCTCATGCGGAAGCTCGACCTTGCGGATGAAGCTGCCGTCGCGGGCATCGAGGAAAACCAGGCTTGGCTTCATGTCGGCGATGTTCAGCTTGGCCCGGCCACTGTCCGGATGGGTCAGGATGCCGCCATTGGCGATGGCCAGGGTTACGCCGTCCGGCATCAGGCTGAGGTCATGCGGGCCAATATCGTGGCTGTCCCATTCCCCGACCCGCTCGTAATGCTCCCCGATGGTCCAGACGCCGATGGCGCCACGGGCATTGTCGTAATCGTTCTCCGTGGTGAAGAGCAGACGGCCGTCCGGCGAGAACCCGGCATGGCCATAGAAATGCCGGCCTTCCGGGGCATTCACCAGATCCCGGAGCGTGCCGGTCTGCAGATCGGCAACCAGCATGAAGCGTCCGGGACGGCGTGCCATGTGGACTGCCGTCTTGCCGTCGGGCGAAATGGTCGTTGCGTGCCCGCGGCCGGGGAGGGGCAGCTCGAACGAGACCGCGCCCTTCTCGGTGAAGCCGACCAGCACGAAACTGCCATCGGGCTTCCGGGCACAGGATATCAGCAGACGATCATCGGCCTGCCCGGCGGTGAGCGGAGCGGAGACCAGAGCGGTTGCTCCGGAAGCGATGAGCCCGGCGATCAGGGTTCTGCGTGTGATCATGGCAATCAGTCTCCGTCCCTGCTGTTGAAACCCGGCGAGATATCGAGGGCAACCGCCAGATCGGTGCCGATCAGACCGGCGAGCACTTTCAGATCCGCGCGGATGGCCTGCAAGGCTTCGCGCTTCTCGGGTGCGGTGAAGGCATCGTAGAGGGAGCCTTCAAGCGCACGGGACTGGGTGACGGCTTGCTGAAACCCGGCGGTGATCTGGTCGGCCAGTGTGTTCTCTCCGGCATCCCGCAAGGCCTGGTCGAATCCGCCGCTGAGATACAGATCTTCGGTGCCCTTCAGGGACGCGACAAGAATGTCGCGGGACAGGCCGCTGCGCCAGGCTTCGGCCAGTTTCGGGCGGGCCTTGTCCAGTTCCGAGCCGAGCGGCCGTCCAAGCCGGACGTCGCGGCTCGCTTCCAGCTCGCCAAGCAGACTCTGCAACAGCTCGACCGTCACCTCGTAGGTCTCCGAATAGGGACCTTCGCCGGTGCCCGCCATGGCGACCGCATGGGCGTAGCCGTCGGTCGGGTTCCAGTTATCGACAATGCCTTTGGCGGCGATGGCGAGGTTGCTGGCAATGGTCGTGGTCAGGGCGCACTTGAAGCTGCCCTTGGGGGCGGCATATCCCGCATCGCCGTCAGCCAGAAGCCGCTCGAGAGCGGGGAGTCCCTGAACCGCGATACTGGTCTTGGCGAAAGTGGCATGCTCAAGCGCGGCACTGTCTTCCGCCGCGAGAACGCGGGACAGTTGCCGGCCGATCTTGTTTCGGGTGTCGGGCCAGAACTGGATGCGGAAACCCCGGTTCAGGAACTGCACCGGGCCGAACTGGATATGCCGGATGCCCGCCCAGGCGATCCAGTAATTCCGGAAGGCGGTGTCGAGGGTGGTGAAGTTCTGCGCCGTGCGGTCCTGACAATAAGCCGTAGCGGCGGTTTCAAGTCCGGTTCCGGCCGTGGCCAGATGTTCATAACGCGGGATGATGTGGTCGTAGACGCTTGCCTTCGTAATGGCCCTGAAGGTGTCGTCCGTATCTGACGCACGCGCCGGACTGGCTGGCCCCGCGGCTGAAATTGCCAGGAAGGAGACCATCAGGATCAGAATGCGTGTCATGGCGTTCGCCTATAGCGAGTTGAGAAAACGGAGAAGGTTCTCGCGGTCCCTGGTCGGGAGGGCGATCACCCGGTTACGTGCAGTTGTTGCTTCGCCGCCGTGCCAGAGAATCGCTTCAAGCAGGTTCCGGGCGCGGCCGTCATGCAGAAAATGTGTGTGCCCGCTGACGGTCTTTGTCAGGCCGATACCCCAGAGCGGCGGCGTGCGCCATTCCCGGCCATCGGCAAAGCCGTCGGGACGATCGTCAGCGAGACCATCGCCCATATCATGCAGCAACATGTCCGTGTATGGCCAGACCAGCTGGAAGGATTGTTCCGGGCGCAGCGGATCGCGCGGGGTGACGTATTTCGGGCGGTGGCAGGCAATGCAGCCCGTCCCGTAGAATATTTTCTTGCCGGCCAGCACAGCCGGATTGCCGACATCGCGCCGGGCCGGAACCGCGAGATTACGGCTGTAGAAGGTCACCAGATCCAGCAGGTGATCGTTGACTTCCACGTTACCGCTTCTGGCATCTCCACCGTCCGGAGCCGCGATGCAGGCGGTCTGGGCCGGTGTGCAGTCACCGGCATTCGCCGGATGCAGGCTGGAGGAAATCCCGAGATCGCCGGAGAAGGCGTCGGTGACCTGATCCTTGAGGGTCGCCTGATTGGCTTTCCAGCCGAACCTGCCAAGCATCACTTCCTGGCCGAGCTTGCTTCTGATCCGGTTGCCGCGTCCCGAAATGCCGTCGCCGTCCCGGTCATCAGGATCGGCCCAGCTCAGGATATCCTCTTCCGAGAGCGCTTCGAGCATGCCGAGGCCGATCATCGGTGAGGCGATGCGCGGGGAGATCATCAGATCCTCCCTGAACGGGCCATAGCCGGGACCCGTCAGGGTGATCACCGGTTTCCGCAGGGAGACGATTGTGCCATCCGGCAAGGGCACCGGGGTCTCTTCGTAGGTGACGGTGACAGTTGCTTCCGCGCTCTGGCCCGGTGTGGCGAAATTCTGTAATTGCCCGCCATAGACCGGATCGGGAATGGACGGCGCCGTGCCCGATTTCAGACTGGCGTGGTCGTCAGCGTTTTGGGGCGGGATGCTGAGCCGGAGCAGCAGGGCGACCGAACCGCTTTCGGCCTGAAGGCCATCCGGGGCCGCGCCGCGCCCGTCTTTCAGATGGCAGCGTTGGCAGGACCGCGCATTGTAGAGCGGTCCTAGGCCGTCCGAGGATTTCGTGCTGGCGGGCGCGCTGACCCACATTTTCTTAAAGATGCCGTCCCCGAGTTCGAAATAGAGCCGGCGGTCAAAAGCCATGTTCGCGGAGGGATGGGAGAAGGCGTCGCCGTTGATCCGCTTCCGGTGTGTGGCGGCGCCGGCCTGCATGATCTCGTATTTTTCCGGCCTGGAGAAATCGGAGGTCGGTGCCGTGATCCGGGTAATGCGGTCCTGTTCCGCCTCCGCAAAGGCGGGAAGCGTGCCAGCACTGCTCATCAGCAGTGCGCAGAACAGCAGTTTCGATCGGTTCAGCATGATCCGGTTCTAGCGCAGAATGTGGCGTCTCGAACAGAAAAGAGGGGACGGCGTGAGCCGTCCCCTTTGAGTGGGAGAGATATGCTGGTGCCGCACCGGTTACTGAAAAACAGCCCCCGGATTGTCTAGACTGTCAGAACCTTCGAATTCGAGGGCTGACAGACCGAGCGCTGCGACGACACGCTCGATCGACCTGGTTTGCACGGTAAGGGCATCCACAGCGGCCTGAACGATCTCGTTCCCCCGTGTGTTTCCTTCCGCAAGCATCTGGTCATAACGCTCCCCTTTTTCCGCAGTGTCGGAGAGGGAGGTCATCTTGTTCATGGTGGCATCCAGGGCGGCGCGCAGTTCCGTGTCCGCGCTGCTGTCCTTGCCGGAGACGAAAGCGGAGAGGCTTGCGCCTTTCACGACAGACCCGTCGGTCCGCTTGTATTCGCCGAGATAAACATTCCGGATACCGAGGGCATCATTGTAGTGCGAGCGATGGGTGTTATCGCTGAAGCAGTCATGCTCTTCCTCGGGATCGTGCAGCATCAGGCC
>NZ_CAXBDC010000075.1:0-21979 GCF_963974195.1 uncultured Nisaea sp. | reverse complement strand
TACGAGAAGGCCTGGGAGGTCGGCGGGTTGCGGTTCAGGGCGGTGTTCCAGGATCTGCTGCTCGACAAGGCGGCGAATGACACGGCGGCCGACTTCCTCAAGAGCAAGATCAGGGAGATCGTGACGGATCCTGAGAAAGCCGAGGCTCTGTCCGATATCGATCATCCCTTTGCGACCAAACGACCGCCGATCGATACCGGCTATTTCGAGGCCTTCAACCGAGACAATGTCAGCCTCGTGAACTTGCGCAAAACCCCGATCGTCGAGATTACCGAAAAGGGGATACGGACGTCGGAGAAGGAATACGAGCTCGACGTCATCGTTTTCGCCACCGGTTTTGATGCGATGACCGGCTCGTTGCTCAAGCTCGGCATCGTCGGTCGTGACGGGGTCTCCTTGAACACTGCTTGGGAGGCCGGGCCGCGTACTTATCTTGGGCTTCAGGTCGCGGGCTTCCCCAACTTGTTCACCATTACCGGGCCGGGCAGCCCGTCGGTACTCTGCAATATGCCGGTTGCCATCGAGCAGCATGTCGAATGGGTAACCGACTGTATTGAACAGATGGAAAAGCGGGGTGTCGAGCGGGTCGAGCCGGCAGAGCAGGCCGTCACGGACTGGGTCGAGCATGTCAACGACGTCGCCAACGCCACCCTGCTGCCGCAGGCAGGGCATTCCTGGTATCTAGGCGCGAATGTGCCCGGCAAGCCGCGGGTCTTCATGCCCTATGCCGGCGGCATGGCCCGATATCGCGGGATCTGTGACGGGATCGCGGCCAACGGATATGAGGGGTTTGTGATGGATGGCAAGGCTGCTGTCTCGTCGCCCGGCGCGGTGACTGCCTCAAGCTGATCCTGAACGGATTTCAGTAACCAGCATCACCGGTGCAGGGCTTCCGTTGATGCTGGTTGAAAATCAATAATTGAAGAGCTGTTCCGGCGCCTGCCCTGGTGCCGCCATCTCATCGCGCCTGCCTTCCGGGGCGAGTTCGCAGATCTGGCCCATGTCCGGGACCGTCGTCACGCTGCATCCGTAGGGTGATTTCATTCAAATATATATGCGCGCATTCATGGTGACGGGGCGGCAAGGCTTAGTATTCACGATCTCCGGATGACGCCAAAAAGAGACGATATAATGTCCAATAAGTAATTAATGAGCCACGGTTCATTTTTCTTGACAGTTCGTTCGCATGATCTCCAAGCTGCAGGGGATAAGGCCAAATTCAAAATGACGAACCTGCCGCAAGTTTGCTCACGCTCACTGGGGCCAGGATCGCAATCAATGGAGGAACGTTATGAAGAAGACATCCCCGCGCTTGCGCCCGGGCATAGACCGCCGCACCGTACTGAAGGGCGCCGCCGCGGTGGCTGCCGTCGGTACTGCTGTCACAGGATTTCCTGCCTACCTGAAGGCCGCTGGCAAGCCGATCAAGATTGGTATGCCGACGATCCTGTCGGGCCGTGTGGCCATCCTTGGCGAGTCCTCCGTGGCCGCCGCATCCAACGAAGTCCGCAAGATCAACGAGGCCGGCGGTATCGAAGGCCGCATGCTCGAGCTGGTCACCCGTGATTCCCGCGCCAAGCCGGATGAGGCGGCGCGCATGACCCGCGATCTCGTGAACAATGAAGGCTGCGAAATCATCATCGATGCCGAAGCCTCCGGCGCCTCGTTTGCCGTGAACGAGGTGGTGCGGGACATGAAGCAGTACTGCATCCACACCAACTCCGAGACATCGTCGCTGACGGCCGATCCGAAGAACCAGGTTCCGTGGGTCTTCCGCAGCTGCCGCCAGGGTATTCATGACGCGGTCGGCGGCGGCCTGGTCGCGGCCAAGGTGGCCAAGGAAAAGGGCCTGAAAAGATGGGCAACGGTTTCGCCCGACTATGCCTATGGCCGGGCCAATACCGATGAGTTCATGGAATATGTGAAGCTCTTCTCCCCGGACATCGAGATCATCGAGCAGACTTGGCCGAAACTGTTCCAGCCGGATTATACCGAGAACGTGACGGCGCTGCTGAACGCCCAGCCGCAAGCGGTCTATTCCTGCCTCTGGGGTGGCGATCTGGTGTCGTTCTTCGATCAGGCGAGCCTGTATGGCCTGTTCGACCAGTTCACGGCCTTCGCGGTGAATCTCGGCGACTATCCGGTGCTGTCGGCGATCAAGAGCCGTCCTGCCGGTGTGTATTCCGGTAGCCGTTACCACAAGGACATCCCGAACACGCCCGAGAATGAAGCCTGGTACGACGATTTCATGGCTCATTCCAACGTGCTGCCGACCAACTGGGCCTGGCAGAACGCGGCCGCGATCAACTTTGTCGCGGAAGCACTGAAGAAGACCGGCGGCGATACCGATACCGAGAAGATGGCGGCAGCCACAACGGGTCTGAGCATTAACTCGCCCTTTGGCGTTGACGGCACCCTGACCCTCCGTGAAGAGGATCACACGCTGGTCAACTACATGGTGGGATACAGCAAGACCATCGTTGACGAGCCCTACGTGGTGGATTTCGACCAGACCGCATGGTCGGAGATCTACAAGCACGAGGGCGAGTGGAAAAAGCGCAACGGTTACGCTTGATTCTGCTGTCCGGGCGGAGCTGTAAGCGCTCCGCCCGGACTCACACAGGGCGCCGGTTACCTTCCGGCGCCCGTGTCTGTCGGTCTCTAAGGATTAAACCCAATGTTTGATTTCGACGCGCTTGCCGCTTGTCTGTCGACCTCCGCATGCCTGGTGAACCAGATGACGAGCGGGTTGATCATCGGCATGCTGCTCTTTCTGGTGGCATCCGGTGTCACGCTGATCTTCGGCGTGCTCAATGTCATCAATTTCGCCCATGGCAGCTTCTATATGGTGGGCGCGTATTTCGCCTATACCGTCTATCACCTGACCGGGAACTACTTCCTGGCGGCTCTGGTCGGAGCCGTAGGGGCCGGGATATGCGGCATTCTGTTCGAGCGACTTATCATCAGCAGGGTCTATGGCCAGAACCTGTTGATGCAGCTCCTGGTTTGCTACGCCTTCATTCTCATCGTCGACGATCTGGTGAAGATCATCTGGGGAGCGGAATATCTGGCGATGGGCATCCCGGCGGAGTTCCGGCTGCCGCCGTTCCGTGTGGCTGGCGGCTTCGTGCCCCCGTTCTACCTGTTCCTGGTCGGGATTACCGTATCGATCGGTTTGGGCTCCCTGTTTCTCGTCACCAAGACCCGGTTTGGCAAGATCGTGCGGGCGGCGGCGCTGAACGCGCCGATGGTCTCGGCGCTTGGCATCCGGGTGAACATCTATTTTGCGCTGCTGTTCGGTTTCGGGTGCGCGCTTGCAGGCGCGGCCGGTGCGCTGGCGGCGCCCGTGCGTTCGCTGACGCCGGGCATGGGGCTTGGCATTCTCGTTGAAAGTTTCATCGTGACGGTCATCGGCGGCATGGGGTCGATCCCCGGCGCCTTCCTTGCGGCGATCATCCTGGGGCTGACCCGGTCCATCGGCAGCGTCGGCTTTCCGCTCTTCGTTGATGGCGCAATGTTCATGATCATGGCGCTGGTGCTGATCTTCCGTCCGACCGGATTGCTCGGGCAGGGAGGCGCACGATGAGCTTGTTTGTTGAGTTTCGGCGCGATCTGTTGCTCGCGCTCGCCGGGCTTGTCGTGCTGATCGCCATCGGCGTCGGCATTGACCATGCATGGCCGCGGGACTTTCTGACGTCGATCTTCGCGGCCGGCCTGTTGGCCATGTCCCTGAACATGCTGATTGGCTATACCGGGCTTGTCTCCTTCGGACACGCCGCTTTCTTCGCGCTGGGGGGGTATATTTTCGGCCTGCTGCTGCAGTCGGAAGGTTTCGTCGATGTGCTCGGCGCGGGCTCCGTGCCTGTCGCCCTGGTGGCGGCTGTCGTCGGCACCGGGCTCTATTCGGTGGTGATCGGTGCGATCTGCGTGCGGCTGACGGAGATCTACTTCGCCTTCCTCACGCTCGCTTTCCAGATGTTCCTGTACAGCGTCATTCTGAGCTGGGTCGATCTGACCGGCGGCGATCAGGGACTGATGGGGGGCATTCCGCGCCCGGTCTTCCTCGGCATCGATCTGGCAGACCAGTATCACCGCTATGTGTTCTGCGCGGTGCTCTTCGTGTCGTGCGTCATGATCATGCGGATCATGACCGAGAGCCCGTTCGGCTACACCCTGCGGATGATCCGCGACAACGCCACGCGCGCCGCCTTCCTTGGCGTGAACGTGACCCGGGTGAAGCTGATCTGCTTCGTGGTCTCGTCATCCATCGCCGGGGTTGGCGGCGTGATCCTGGCCCTGTTCACCTCCGGCGCCTATCCGGAATGGGCTTTCTGGGCGCAGTCGGGCGAGGCGATCTTCATGATCATGCTCGGCGGGTTGAACGTCTTCCTTGGTCCGATCCTCGGCGCCGTGGTGCTGCGCATCCTGAACGACGTTGTCCAGATGTACACCTCGCACACCGAGATCGTGATCGGAGCCGTGATCATGTTCGTCGTCCTTGGGCTGCGGCGCGGCATCCTGGACTTCGTGAAGGATTGGTGGGTCGAACGACAGCAGGCACGCCTGTCGGCAGAAAACCGGAATGGTAAGAAGTGATGAGTGAAGTGGGATCATTGAAAGACCGCATCGCGGTCATCACCGGCGGGGCAAGCGGCATTGGTGCGGCCTGTGCCCGTCTCATGGCAGCGCGCGGCGCGCGCGTCGTCATCGCCGATGTGAATGCCGATGCCGCCCGCAAGATAGCGGCCGAGATCGGCGGGGTCGGGTATGCCGTCGACGTGCGTGACGCCGATGCGATCGAAGCGTTGGCGGAGAAGAGCGAGAAGGAGGTCGGCCCGACCGATATTCTGGTCACGTCGGCCGGTATCGTGCAGGCGCCGTTGCCTCCGGAGGAGTTGTCTCTGGAGCTTTTCGACAACGTTCTCGCCGTGAATACGCGCGGTACCTACCTGACGGCCAAGGCCTATGGCTTGCGCATGCTGAAGCGGCGCAGCGGCTCCATTGTCACCATCAGCTCAATCACGGCTGAACGCTCGGTGCCTCTGCACGCCTACGCGCCAAGCAAGGCGGCGGTGACGAACATGACCATGAACCTTGCCGCCGAATGGGGCCGCGCGGGCATCAGGGTCAATAGTGTGGAGCCGGGCTACACCCGCACACCCGCGCTGCAGGACCAGATCGACCGTGGCCACCGCGACTCGACGCTGCTGGAGGATAATTCGACGCTGGGCCGTATGGTCGAGCCGGAGGAGATCGCCAAGGCGGTTACCTTCCTTGCGTCCGACGAGGCCTCCGCCATCACCGGTATCGCGCTCCCGGTGGATGCCGGCTTCCTGAGTGCCGGTTCCTGGCATCCTTACGGCGGCGTGCGCCGACAGGGGAATCGCTGATGCTTCGCCTGGAGAATGTCGTAAAGTCGTTCGGTGGCGTGGTTGCCACCAACGACGTCTCGCTGCACTTCCCCGCCGGCTCTCTCAGTGCCGTGATCGGCCCCAATGGCGCCGGCAAGACGACGCTGTTCAATCTGATCACCGGCCATCTGGTGCCGGATAGCGGCCGCATCCTGCTTGGGGAAGAGAATATCGCCGGCGCGGCTCCGGTCGATATCGTCCGCAGGGGCGTCGGCCGTGCCTTCCAGATCGCCAGCATCTTCCCGAGCATGACGGTCGAGCAATCGCTGATGTGCGCCGTCGCCTCCCACTTCCGCACCTCGGAGGCAATGCTTTCGGCATTCCCGCCGCGGAATGTCCGGCAGCGGACGGAAGAGCTGATCGAGCTGCTCGGCATGGGATCGGTGGCCCGGTTGCTGAGCGCGAATATTTCTCACGGCGACCAGAAGCTGCTGGATATCGGCCTGGCGCTGGCGCTGGAGCCGAAGGTGCTGATGCTTGACGAGCCGACCGCCGGCATGGGGCCGGAGGAACGCTGGCAGATGATCGGGACAGTGCGCCGTCTGTGGGAGCTGGGCGGTATGACACTGATCTTCATCGAGCATGACATGGACATTGTCTTCGAGGTCGCCCAGGGCATCACCGTGCTGAGTTACGGCGCGGTCCTGGCCCAGGGGACCGCGGATCAAATTCGCAACAACCCGGAGGTCATCGAGGCCTATCTCGGCGTTGAGACGACGGCGGAGGTCTCGCAATGAGCGGCGACATGAATGGTGACACGATCCTCAAGGTCGAGGATATCGACGTCTTCTACGGTGCCTCCAAGATCCTGTTCGGCGTGGATCTCGAAGTCGGGCGCGGGCGTACGCTCGCCCTGTTGGGCCGCAACGGTGCGGGCAAGAGCACGACCATGAAGGCGATCGCCGGAATCGCCAAACCACGCAAGGGAACGATCAGCCTGTCCGGGCAAAACCTTGCGGGCGCGCGTCCGGATATCATTGCCCGTGCCGGGATTGGCTATGTGCCGGAAGACCGGCAGGTCTTCACGATGCATTCCGTGGAGGACAATCTGCAGATTGGCGCCAAGCCGGGGCTGCGCGGTCAGCGGGACTGGACTTTGGAACGGGTCTACGACACGTTCCCGATCCTGGCCCGGATGAAGGATCGCAAGGCCGGGCTGATGTCCGGTGGCGAGCAGCAGATGCTGACTATCGCCCGGACCCTGATGGGCAACCCGGAGGTCCTGCTGCTGGATGAGCCTTCGGAGGGGCTGGCACCGATCATCGTTCAGGCCATTGGCGACCTGATCCGTACGTTACGCGATACCGGTGTGACCATCGTCCTGGCCGAGCAGAACATGCATTTCTGCCTTGGGATATCCGAGGATGCAGCGGTGATCGACAAGGGGCATATCGTCTATCGCGATACGATCGCCGGTCTGCGGGCCAACGAGGAAATCACGAAGCGGTATCTCGCAATCTGAAGCGCCTGCTCTCCGGCATACGGGGGCTTCAGGCGGGCGAGAACAATCCTCGGGTCAGGATCTTCATGTAGGCCTGGATCACATGCTCGGGGACGGCTTTGGCCTGGCCATTGTCGTCCCGGGCATAGTGCATCGAGATGTAGGACCGTGCCGAGAGCAGCATGTAAATCACCGCCTCCAGTTCGACCTCGTCGAACCCCCGGATCTCGCCACGCTCGACCGCGCGCTCGAGTGAGCCTTTGTAGCCATTGACCAGCACGCGGAAATGTTCGGCATGGGCTTCGGGGGCGAATACTTCAGCCTCATAGAGGATGCGGTAGAATGCCGGGTGGGCATTAAGATAATCCAGAAATGCCCGCAGACGTGCTTCCTCGCGCACCGGGCCGGCCAGAGTGCGTGGCAGCGAGGAGGCGATGTGATCGAGCATCTGGCGGCCCATATAGGGCAGAAGCTTGTTCAGGACATCTTGGCGGGATTTGAAATAGTTGTAGAAAGTCCCCTGGGCGACGCCGGCGAGCTGGGTGATTTTAGAAATCGAGGCATCGGCGTACCCGTCATTTCCAACCACCTGCGCCGCGGCTTCCAGTATAAGCCTGTAGGTTTCGCGGGCTTTTTCCTCGCGGGACATTCCCCGCAGTTGGGGAGTGCGAAGGGCAGTTAACTTCGTCATCGAGAATAGCGCTTCCTAATACTTTGTTATTTTGATCGTATTTTGAAAGAAATCTGTCAAGCTTCACGATGCTCTTGGGCGGCGGCACGGAAATTCGAGTGGACCGCTGGGATTCAAAAGTTAAGAGATTTCGGCGCAAGCATCTGGTTCGCCTGCTTCTGGCTCTGTAATTTTTTCGGTCTCCGCCATTTGAACAGGCCCGGCCTATAAGTTTGGAAATTAAGGTTAATTACCGGCGTTCCCTCTGAATTCAGAGAGTTGCTCTGACAATGTCATTTGGACATGTCAGTATGAAATCGCTGACTGCACCAGGTGCTGTCAGTCGATAGTTGCAGTCATCACCATGCCGTTCCGGCACCGTGTCGCTGCATTTTGGAAGGTAAGACCATGGCCAAGGGTAACAACAAGCGCGGAAACAAAGAGGCCAAAAAGCCAAAACAAGAAAAAGTAAAAATACTGGCAACAGCAAACTCTTTCGCGGCGAAGCCGCTGGCCTCCCTGGGGGGTAAAAAGGTCAAATAATTCCGAAGTGCCGGCTGTCAGACAACCAGTGCCAGCCTCGGAAAATAGGTTCCAAATCGCCTCCGGGGTTTCGGATCGGCTATGAGGTCCGGAACCCCGTCCGGAGACGCGGATATGGGAGCTTGTTTGGTCCGGGTTGCGTTGGGTTTGAAAGATAACTCACAAATATATCAATCCATTAGAGTCTCCGTCGGCTTTTAAAAAAATGTGCGAAGGAGGGCGGTTTTTCTGTCGTCCTCTGCCATTCTTCGGAGAGATGAATTTTTCATCGACCAATGTCCGAGGCAGATGGCTCTCTGTTCGTCAAAACAGGTTCATACGAATGACAGCAGCAGAATGGACGTTGTGCGCGGACCCGTCTTAGTTAAGAGTTTAATCAGCAGGTTTGGTTGGCTTGCCTGTTGTTATGCTAGTGGAGACGGTGAGAGTGCAGGACCTGCCCGATTACGATGATTTTGATGCAACCGGGCTTGCCCAGCGGATTGCCGCCGGGGATTTCAGCCCCGAAGAGGCGCTTTCGACCGCGCTCTCCCGGGTGGATGCGCTTAATCCACAGCTGAATGCTGTCACGCAGGTTCAGGCCGGTCGGGCGCGGGAGACACTCGCGGCGGGGGTGCCGAAGGGGCCGCTTTCGGGTGTTCCGTTTCTGCTCAAGGATCTCGGAGCGGAGGCCATCGGTTTCCCGGGGAACAATGGCTCCCGGCTTCTGAAAAACACGACCTATTCTTACAATTCCACCCTGGTTGAAAGATTGCTTTCGGCCGGTCTGGTGGTCTTTGGCCGGACCACGTCGCCGGAAGGTGGCATCGGTTGTGCGACCGAGGCTGCGGTTTATGGTGGGCCGACCCGCAATCCCTGGAACCTCGATCATACGCCGGGCGGATCGTCCGGCGGCTCCGGTGCGGCCGTGTCGGCGGGTATCGTTCCGGCCGCCCATGGCTCGGACGGTGGCGGGTCCATCCGGATACCGGCTTCAAGCTGCGGGCTCTTCGGTTTCAAGCCGACGCGCGCGCGCCTGCCTGACGGTCCCGCGTCGGGTGAGGGCTGGGGCGGGATGGCCATCGAGGGTTTTCTGACACGCTCCGTGCGGGACAGCGCCCTGTTGCTCGATATTTGCTCCGGCACGGATCTGGGCGCGCCCTATGTGGCGCCGCCACTAGAGGCAAGTTTCATGGATGCTATGGAGCAAAGCCGCACGGGGCTCCGGGTTGCGCTGTGCACAACGACATTCGATGGAGAGCCTGTCGATCCGGAATGCGCGGCGGCGGCGGAAGCGGCGGCGGGGCTGCTCGCCGATATGGGGCATCACATCGAGATCGCCCGTCCGGACGCGGATACGCAGGGCATGATGCAGGCCTGGACAGAGATCGTGGCCTGCGGCACGGCGCTGGGGGTGCAGCACAAGCTGAAGCGGCTTGGCCGGGAGCTTTTGCCGGACGATCTTGAGCCGGTCTCGCGCAGCGCCTGCGCTTATGCCGAGACTATATCCGGTGCCGCCTATCTCGATGCGCTGGAGACGGTGCATGATTATGGGCGGCAGATGGCGGCTTTCTTTAGCCGGTTCGATCTGCTGGTCAGCCCGACATTGGCGGAACCTCCCGCCAGGGTCGGGCGTTTTTCGCATGACCGGGAGAGTTATCTCGATTACCGGCTCGGTCCGGACGGCGTGTTTGCCTATTCGCCCTACACCGCTTCCTTCAATGCCACGGGCCAGCCGGCAGCGTCTGTCCCGCTGGCCTGGTCACGGACGGGATTGCCCATCGGGGTGCATCTGGCGGCACCCTTCGGGGCGGACGAACTCCTGATGGGGGTTTGCGCCGAGCTGGAACGTGCGCAACCATGGTTTCACAAGCGCCCGCCGCTCGCAGGGATGCATGCCGGTGAGGGAGAGAGGGCTGAATGAGTGACATAGCGGTTTCCGCGCAGTCGATTACGAAGGTCTTCGGATCTCTTTCCGGCGGACTCCGCGCGCTCGATGATGTGTCGGTCGACATCAAGACCAACGAGTTCTTTACCCTGCTTGGCCCGTCCGGGTGCGGCAAGACCACGCTGCTGCGGATGATCGCCGGGTTCGAGACGCCGACTTATGGAAACATTGTGCTGGACGGCGTGGACATCACCACCGACCCGCCTTTCAAGCGGCCGGTCAACACGGTGTTCCAGAGCTATGCGCTCTTCCCGCATTTGACCGTAGTGCAGAATATCGGCTTCGGGCTGGAGATGCTCGGCAAGAGCAAGAAAGAGGTCAGCCACGCGGTTGACGAGGTTCTGGCGCTGGTGCGCATGGAGCAGATGGCCCATCGCTATCCAACCCAGCTTTCCGGCGGCCAGCAGCAGCGTGTTGCACTGGCCCGCGCACTCGCGCCGAAGCCTTCGGTGTTGCTGCTGGACGAGCCTTTGTCCGCGCTCGACCTGAAGCTGCGCAAGCAGATGCAGATCGAGCTGAAGCGGATGCAGATGGATACGGGCATCACCTTCATTTTCGTCACGCACGATCAGGAAGAAGCGCTGACCATGTCAGACCGGATCGCGGTCATGAGCGCGGGCCGCATTCAGCAGGTTGGTGCGCCGCGCGATATCTACAACGCGCCAACAAACCGTTTCGTGGCGGACTTTATCGGCGAGTCCAACTTTCTGCCGGCCGGGACGGCGGGAGCAGGCATGGTGACGTTGGCCAATGGCAACAAGGTGCCTGCAATTGTGCCGGACGACCTGGCCATGGGCAGCAAGGTCACCGTCTCGATCCGGCCGGAACAGGTTGAGCTCGATCCGGCGGGTGAGGGCGTTCTGGCGGGGACGATCAGCGAGCTGGTTTATTTCGGCACGGACATGCATGCCCATGTCGATCTGGGCGATGGCGCCGTGCTTGTTGCCCGGGTGCAGGCGGAAGCCGACCGGAGCCTCGTCAAGGGAGGGCGGGTCGGTGTTCGTTTCGCGCCCGGAGCCCTGCGCGTTGTCGAGGACGGGGCATGACACGCGAAACCGGGCAGCCGCGGGCTCTGGAAGCGGAGGCGACACGCCGCCATATCCGGCGCAACTGGCTGCTCTCGCTACCGGCTATCCTGCTGCTTCTGGTCGGCGCGTCCGGCCCGCTTCTGATCGTGCTGGTCTATTCCTTCCTCAAGCCCGGCGATTTCAGCGGCGTTGTCTGGGAGCCGTCCTTCAAGGCCTGGTTCCAGATCCTGTTTTCCCGCGACATCTTCGACGACACGGTCGGGTTGGCCGATGCGCATCTGACGATCTTCTGGCGTTCCGTCCGGCTTTCCCTGATGACGACACTCATCACGCTCGCGCTTGGCTTGCCGACGGCTTACTTCATCGCCACCCGGTCCGGCAGGCAGCGTACCTTCTGGCTGTTCCTGATCACCATCCCGTTCTGGACCAATCTGCTGATCCGAACCTTCGCCATTCTCGAGATGCTGCGGAATGAGGGCATCGTCAATAACAGCCTCATGGGGCTCGGGCTGATCGTGGAGCCGATCCAGATCCTCTACACCGATACGGCCGTTTTGATCGGCATGGCTTATGTCTACCTGCCGCTCATGGTGCTGCCGCTCTATGCCGCGATCGAGCGGCTGGATTTCCGGCTGGTCGAGGCTGGATACGATCTCTATGCAAACCGCCTGCAGGTGTTCCGCAAGGTCATCCTGCCAATCATCAAGCCCGGCATCGTGGCCGGCTCGATCCTGGTCTTCGTGCCGTCGCTCGGCGCCTATGTGACGCCGCGCGTGCTCGGCGGCGGCAAGAACATGATGATCGGCAACTTCATCGAGCTGCAGTTCGGGCAGGGCCGGAACTGGCCGCTCGGCTCTTCGCTCTCGATCCTTCTGCTACTGATCGTGATGGCGGCGCTGCTGCTCTATGTCCGGGCCTCCTCGAGGGAGGAGCCGCATGGCTGAGCGCGTGCGCAAGGCGTTCTCGGTAAGACGATTGCCGGGATTCACCACCGTCACAATGATCTGCTTCGCCGCGCTCTATGCGCCGATCATCGTTATCGTGCTTTACTCTTTTAATGCGGGCGATTCAGTGGCGCTCTGGGAAGGCTTCTCCCTCGATTGGTACGCCGTCGCGGCGCAGAATGAGCAGGTGCAGGAAGCCACCTTGCGGTCACTGGTGATCGCGCTCTGGGCATCGGGTATTGCGACAACTCTGGCGACCATGGCGGCGCTCGGCACCACCCGGACCGCGAAGTTTCCCGGCAGCACGCTGATTTATGTGCTGATCAACCAGCCGCTGATGGTGCCGGAGATCGTGACCGCCGTGGCGCTGCTGATCTTCTTCGCCTCGATCAAGGTGGCGACCGGGTATTCCGGGCTCGCCTATCTGATCCTCGCCCATGCGGCCTTCTGCGTGCCCTTTGCCTATTTGCCGATCCGGGCCCGGCTGGAGGGGATGGACCGGGTGCTGGAGGTGGCGGCGGCGGATCTTTATGCGACGCCGTGGCAGACTTTCCGGCGTGTTACCCTGCCGCTGGTCGCGCCGGGGATCGTCGCGGGTGCCATGCTGTCCTTCGTGATCTCGCTGGATGACGTGATCATTACCGAGTTCGTCAAATCCGCGGGGCAGGATACGCTGCCGACTTACATGCTTGGCCAGTTGAGGCGGGCGATAACGCCGGAGGTCAACGCGATCTCGACGGCGCTGCTTGGCCTGACAATCCTCTTGCTGACCGCCTTTTTCATCCTGACCGGAAGGAACGACAAATCGGCCTGAACACTCCCGAAGCGCACAACAGGAGATCCATTATGCGCACGTCATTGCTCGCTATGTCCGCGACTGCCCTGCTGGCACTGTCCACGACTGCTTTCGCCGCAGGCGAACTGAACATCTATAACTGGGGCAACTACACCAACCCCGACCTGATCAAGAAGTTCGAGAAAACCTACGACGTCAAAGTCACCGTCACGGACTATGATTCCAACACGACGGCCCTGACCAAGATCGAGGCTGGCGGGCACGGTTTCGACATTGTGGTGCCGACCGGAAACTATGTTCCGATCTATGTCGAGAAGGGCCTGCTGCTTGAGAGCCGTCCCGACCAGATGGAGAACTTCAAGAACGTTTCCGAGAGCTGGAAGGATGTTCCCTGGGATCCGAAACGTCATTACACCGTGCCGTGGCAGTGGGGCACGACGGGCGTTGCCGTGGATACCTCGGTCTATGGCGGCGATATCAATACCTCGGCGATCTTCCTCGATCCGCCGGCCGAGCTGGTCGGTAAGGTCAATGTCGTTCCGGAGATGAACGACATCATCAACATGACTCTCTTCTATGTCGGTGGCGAAGCCTGCACGACGGATAAGACGGTTCTGAAAAAGGTGCGCGATGTTCTGGTCGCCGCGAAGCCGAAATGGCTGTCGATGGATTACGGGACGACGGACAAGCTTTCCAGCGGCGAATATCCGGCAACCGTGAACTGGAACGGCTCGACCTTCCGCGCCCGTCTGAACAACCCGAAGGTCGCCTACGGTTATCCGAAAGAGGGCTACCCGCTGTGGATGGATGCCGTTGCCATTCTGAAGGACGCGAAGAACCCGGAAAACGCAAAGCTGTTCCAGAACTTCATCATGGAGCCGGAAAACGCCGCCCTGATTTCCGCCTTTGCCCGCTATGCGAACGGCATCGACGGATCGGCGGAGTTCATGCCGGAAGAAATGCGCACGGCTCCGGAAATCGTGACGCCTGAGGAACTCAAGAGTTCGGGTCACTTCCTGCCGACCTGCTCAGGTGAATCGCGCGATCTCTATACGGCGATCTGGACCGAGCTTCAGAAGTAATCAGCCGGATCCTGATCTGGTTGTTGAAAGGCCCAGGGAGATATCCCTGGGCCTTGTTTTTTGTCCGGAGTGAAGAGACTAAAACAACAACGTTCCCTGCCAGATACCGTGACTGACCATATCCGCCGTCTCCGCTTTCAGCGTGCTGGCGAAGATCCGGACGGCGTTGGTGTCCGGGCGCACGATGGAGCGTGTCAGGACCATTTTCCGGGTCAGGGCCGGGCGGGCGATCGGCGCGGCGCGAAGGGTGCCGGCCGTGATATCCGCATGTACGGCGGCGAGGGGCAGGACCGTATAGCCGAGCCCCCGGGCGACGAGCTCCTTCAGGGTCTGCAAGGCGTCCGCCTCGACCGATACCCGCAGTGCGATACCTTCCCGTCCGGCGGCATTCTCAAGCAGATTACGCAAGCCATGCCGCGATCCGGGCAGGATCATGGAGAGGTCCGCCAGATCCGGAAAGGGGACGGGGCTCGTGATATCCAGATCGGAAGAGGGAGGGCCGATCAGGTAGAGCGTCTCCTCGATCAGCGGTTCGGTCCGGATATGGCTTGTCGCCCCTGTCTCGTACATCACGGCGAGGTCTGCCTCCCCCCGCTGGATCATGTCCAGCAGGTAGCCGCTGAAGGCCGGGACGATGCGCAGGGTGACTTCCGGATAATCCCTCAGAAACCGCTCCGCCATCCGGCCTGCGATCACTTCCCCGATGGTCGGCGGCACGCCGAGGCAGACAGCTCCCTTGACGGCGTCCTGCTCTGCGGAGACCTCGGCGCGGGTGTCTTCGACCAGACGCAGGATCGCCGATGCCCGGTCCGTCAGAATGCGGCCAGCGGATGTCAGAGCCATGCCGCGCCCGTGCCGGGTGAACAGGGCAACGCCAAGGTCTTCTTCCAGCAGTCTGATCTGACGGCCGAGCGCAGGCTGGGCGATGTGCAGCCGCTCGGCCGCGTGGCTCAGGCTGCCAAGCTCGGCGACATGCAGGAAGGTTCGAAGTTGTCTTAGATCCATAAGCTATTAAATCATGGCATAGCTGAATGAGAAATATGCTTCTCGTATTTTGCTTCTGTGAGCGCTACTCCAGAGCTTTCCGCCGTTCATCAAGGTCTGGAGTCGCAATGACCGCAGTGCCCGCCGAAGAGGCCCCGTCCTGGCAGGATCAGATCCTGCCGATCCTGAAGAGTTTCGATGTCCGCCATCTGGTCTATGTGCCCGATGCGGGACACGCCACGGCGATCCGTGAGGCGGAGAAGGATAACGGTATCACCTCCCTCGCGCTGACCACGGAGGAAGAGGGCATCGGCTATCTCTCCGGTGCCTGGCTTGGTGGTGAGCGCGGCGCCCTGCTGATGCAGTCCAGCGGCGTCGGCAACTGCCTCAATACCCTGGCGCTGCAGGCCATGACCCGCTTCCCGCTGCTGATGCTGGTGACCATGCGGGGCGACTGGGCGGAGTTCAATCCCTGGCAGAACCCGATGGGGCAGGCGACCGAAGCGGCGTTGAAGCTGATGGGCGTTCGCACATGGCGCGCCGATCAGCCGGACGAGGTTGCGCATCTGGTACATGGAGCCGCCACCATGGCGTTCAACGGCGACGAAGCCTGCGCCGTGCTGCTCGGACAAAGCCTGATCGGTGAAAAGAAGTGGGTGAAATGATCATGACCGGATCTCTCGACCGCCGCGCCGTGACGGCAAAACTTCTTGAAGACCGGGGCGATCTTCTGGTTGTCACCGGGCTCGGCTCGCCCAGCTACGATGCCATGGCCGCCGGTGACCATGACCTCAACTATTACCTCTGGGCCGCCATGGGCAGTGCCGCGACGGTCGGTTTCGGCCTGGCCATGACCCAGCGGGAAAAGCCGGTTCTGGTGCTGACCGGTGACGGCGAGATGCTGATGGGGCTGGGGGCACTTGCCTCCATCGGTCAGAAGCTGCCGCCGAACCTGACCATCGCCGTGCTCGATAACGGGCATTATGGCGAGACCGGCATGCAGACCAGCCACACGGGCCGGGATATCGAGCTTGCCCGGTTTGCCGAGGCGGCGAATTTCCCCTGGACCCGGGTGGTGACGGATATGGACGGCGTGAGCGATCTGCGCACCCGCATGCAGTCACGGAGCGGCACCTCCTTCGCCGCGATCAAGATCGCCGCCGAGAACCTTCCGCGCGCCCTGCCGCCGCGCGATGGCGTGCATGTAAAGAACCGTTTCCGGGCTGCCCTCGGCCTCTCGACCATCTGATCTGCCGGGCAACAAACCGCCCCACTGGAGAGAATTATGTCTGCCAACGACTACAACGATATCCGTGAAGCAGTGCAGGCGCTCTGCGCCGATTTCCCGCCGGAATATCATCGCGGGATCGATGAGAAGCGCGGCTATCCGGAAGAGTTTGTCGATGCCCTGACCAAGGCGGGCTGGATGGCCGCGCTCATTCCGGAAGAGTTCGGAGGCTCCGGTCTCGGCCTGACCGAAGCCTCCGTCATCATGGAGGAGATCAACCGGTCCGGCGGCAATTCCGGTGCCTGCCACGGTCAGATGTACAATATGGGAACCTTGCTGCGGCACGGCTCCGATGCCCAGAAGCAGCTCTATCTGCCGAAAATCGCCAGCGGTGAGCTGCGCTTGCAGTCAATGGGGGTGACCGAGCCGACGACGGGCACCGATACGACCAAGATCAAGACCAAGGCGGAACGCAAGGGCGACCGGTACGTGATCAACGGCCAGAAGGTCTGGATCTCCCGCATTCAGCATTCGGATCTGATGATCCTGCTGGCCCGAACCACGCCGCTTGAGGATGTGAAGAAAAAGTCCGAGGGCATGTCGATCTTCATCGTCGATCTGCGGGATGCCATCGGCAATGGCATGTCCGTGCAGCCGATCCCGAACATGGTGAACCACGAGACCAACGAGCTGTTCTTCGACAATCTGGAAATCCCGGTCGAGAACCTGATCGGCGAAGAGGGCAAGGGCTTCAAGTATATCCTCGACGGCCTCAATGCCGAGCGCACGCTGATCGCGGCCGAATGCATCGGCGACGGCTACTGGTTCATCGACAAGGTGACGGAATATGTGAAGGAGCGGATCGTTTTCGGGCGCCCCATCGGCCAGAACCAGGGTGTGCAGTTCCCGATCGCCGAGGCCCATATCGAGATTGAGGCCGCCAACCTGATGCGATACGAGGCCTGCAAGCTGTTCGACGCGCATGAGCCCTGCGGCGCCCAGGCGAACATGGCGAAGTACTTGGCGGCGAAAGCCTCCTGGGAAGCGGCCAATGCCTGCATCCAGTTTCATGGCGGCTTCGGCTTTGCCTGCGAATATGACGTCGAGCGCAAGTTCCGCGAAACCCGGCTGTATCAAGTGGCGCCGATCTCGACCAACCTGATCCTGAGCTATGTCGCCGAGCATGTGCTCGGCATGCCCCGGTCATTCTGAGGAACTGAATATGCGACTTCCCCTCGAAGGACTGACCGTGCTTGCTCTTGAGCAGGCCGTGGCCGCGCCGTTCTGCACCTCGCGCCTTGCCGATGCCGGGGCGCGGGTGATCAAGATCGAGCGGCCGGAGGGCGATTTCGCCCGGGGGTACGATGACGTGGCGAAGGGGCAGAGCAGCTATTTCGTCTGGCTCAATCGCGGCAAGGAATCCGTGGTGCTGAACCTTGCCTCGGACGAGGGCAAGGCCGCGTTCCGGGAACTGGTCTCACAGGCGGACATTCTGGTTCAGAACCTGAAGCCGGGAGCACTGACCCGGCTCGGTTTTCCGATCGAGGAATTGCGCCAGACCTACCCGCGCCTGATCACGCTGTCGATCAGCGGTTATGGGGACGAAGGACCGCTTGCCGCGCGCAAGGCCTATGACCTGCTGATCCAGGCTGAATCCGGTCTCTGCTCCATCACGGGCGGGGCGGAGGAGCCGGCGCGGGTCGGCGTTTCCATCGTGGATATCGCGACCGGCCAGACCGCGCATGCGGCCGTGCTGGAAGCGGTTATCGCCCGCTCGATCAGCGGTGAGGGCGCGGATATCCGGATCTCGATGTTCGATGTGATGGCTGACTGGATGACCGTGCCGCTGCTCAATCACGAGGGCGGCAAGACCCCGAAGCGGATGGGGCTCCGGCATCCTTCCATCGCGCCTTACGGTGTGTTCCAGACACGGGACGGCGTGTCTCTTCTGATCTCGATCCAGAGCGACCGGGAATGGGCCAGCCTCTGCCACCATGTTCTCGATGATGAGAGTGCGATCACGGATGAGCGTTTTGCGACGAACGTCGTCCGGGTCCGGAACCGGGCGGAGACGGATAATCTTGTGGCGCGCAGTTTCGCGGCAAGAGACGCCGATGCGCTGGAAGAAATGCTGGATGGCGCGGATATCGCCTTTGCCCGGGTGAACGACACGGGCGCGCTGTCCTCTCATCCGCATTTGCGCCGGATCACCGTCGATACGCCAGAGGGAGCCGTCGCATATCCGGCACCGGCGGCGATCTTCATCGGGGCACCGCGCCGTTACGGCCCTGTCCCGGGGATTGGCGAAAAGCCTATTCAAAAGGTGTGATCTCCCTTCCTGATAAGCCCGATTCACGCTTGCCTCAAACGGTGTGGATGTCATTCTCGTCCCTGCAAGAGGGACAAAGCTTTGTAAATTAGAATAATTCCAAAAAATCTGAATCTCCCTCTTGCGCTTGGCTGGAATTGAGTCATTTTAGAATGATTATAATTCGCGCTAACGGTTTCCGCCCGTCAGCGATGCCTTGGACCAGATGGGAGGGTCTATGATGAATGAGATGAACAAATGCCCGGTCATGCATGGCGGCAACACGTCGTCCGGTATGAACGCGATGGAATGGTGGCCGAATGCCCTGAACCTGGACATTCTGCACCAGCACGACACCAAGACCAATCCGCTCGGCAAGGACTTCAACTACCGCGAGGAGCTGAAGAAGCTCGATATCGCGGCGCTGAAGAAAGACATGCACGCCCTGATGACCGACAGCCAGGACTGGTGGCCGGCTGACTGGGGGCACTATGGCGGACTGATGATCCGCATGGCCTGGCACGCGGCGGGTTCCTACCGTCTGGCCGACGGTCGTGGCGGCGGCGGGACCGGCAACCAGCGCTTCGCACCGCTGAATTCCTGGCCCGACAATGCCAGTCTGGACAAGGCACGTCGCCTGCTGTGGCCGATCAAGAAGAAATACGGCAACAAGGTGAGCTGGGGCGATCTGTTCATTCTCGCCGGCAATATCGCCTACGAATCAATGGGTCTGAAGACCTTCGGCTTCGGCTTCGGCCGTGAAGATATCTGGCATCCGGAAAAGGACACCTACTGGGGTGCCGAGAAGGAATGGCTGGCTCCGAGTGACGGCCGCTATGGCAGCGTCGACAATCCGGCAACCATGGAAAACCCGTTGGCCGCTGTGCAGATGGGCCTGATCTATGTGAACCCGGAAGGCGTGAACGGCAAGCCGGACCCGCTGAAGACAGCCGCCCAGGTGCGCGAGACCTTCGCCCGTATGGCGATGAATGACGAGGAAACCGTCGCTCTGACCGTCGGTGGCCACACTGTCGGCAAGTGCCATGGCAATGGCGATGCAGGTACGCTTGGCGCGGAGCCGGAAGCGGGCGATGTGATCGAGCAGGGCTTCGGCTGGACCAACCCGGCCGGTACCGCCAAGGCCAACATGGCGATCACCAGCGGTCTCGAAGGTGCCTGGACGACCAATCCGACCAAATGGGACAACGGCTATCTTTATCTGCTGCTCAATCACGAGTGGGAGCTGAAGAAGAGCCCGGCTGGTGCGAACCAGTGGGAGCCGGTCAGCATCAAGGAAGAAGACAAGCCGGTCGATGCGTCCGATCCGTCGGTGCGCCACAATCCGATCATGACCGATGCCGATATGGCCATGAAGATGGATCCGACCTATCGGGAGATCTGTGAGAAGTTCTACAAGGATTTCGATTACTTCTCCGAAACCTTCGCGCGCGCCTGGTTCAAGCTGACCCACCGCGACATGGGACCGAAAGTCCGCTACTTCGGACCGGACGTGCCGCAGGAAGACCTGATCTGGCAGGATCCGGTTCCGGCAGGCTCGAAAGACTACAACGTGGAAGCGGTCAAGGCGAAGATCGCCGAGTGCGGCCTTTCCATCGGCGAGATGGTCTCGACCGCCTGGGACAGTGCCCGGACCTATCGCGGCTCCGACATGCGTGGCGGCACGGACGGTGCGCGTATCCGTCTGGCCCCGCAGAAGGACTGGGAAAGCAACGAGCCGGCACGTCTGCAGAAGGCGCTCTCCGTACTCGGCCCGATCGCGACGGATGCGGGCGCAAGCCTCGCGGATGTCATTGTCCTTGCCGGTAATGTCGGCGTGGAGAAGGCGATCAAGGCTGCTGGCTTTACCGTGCCGGTGCCGTTTGCACCGGGCCGTGGCGACGCGACCGCCGAGATGACGGATGCGGACTCCTTCGACGCCATGGAGCCGGCTGCCGACGGTTATCGCAACTGGCAGAAGCAGGAATATGCGGTGAGCCCGGAAGAGCTGATGCTCGACCGCACCCAGCTCCTCGGTCTGACCGCTCCGGAAATGACCGTTCTCGTTGGCGGCATGCGGATGCTCGGGACAAACCATGGCGGCACCAAGCATGGTGTCTTCACGGATAAGGAAGGCGCTCTGACGACCGACTTCTTCGTCAATCTGTGTGACATGGCCTACAAGTGGGTCCCGGCCAGCAAGAGCACATACGAGATCCAGGACCGGAAGACCGGTGCGGTGAAGTGGACGGCGACCCGGATGGATCTGGTCTTCGGCTCCAACTCGATCCTGCGCTCTTACGCCGAGGTCTATGCCCAGGACGACAACAAGGAGAAGTTCGTGAAGGACTTCGTTGCTGCCTGGACCAAGGTCATGAATGCAGGCCGGTTCGATATCGCCTGATCCTGCATTTCTCTGAAACCGAATACCGGCCCCGCAACAGGATCTGTTGCGGGGCTTTTTCTTTTTTCCAGCTCGGTCCGGTTTATGCCGTGCCGCTGTGCAATTGGCGCCGCAGGTGTGTTTTGCCTTCCCTTGCGAGCGATGATTAGTTGTTTATCGCGATAATCGCGTGAAATGCCTCTGTTTCGTTAAGAATTTATTGCGTCGCACAATGTCAGCGGGCACGCTTCGCAGCGTTTTGCACCAGGGGGGTGCTCTGTCTTGCGCGAAGTGGAGAATGATTGATGAAATTTCGAATTAAGGCGTTTGTTGCTGCCTTTATCGCCGTTGTGGCGGCTGCGGGCATAATCGCCCCGTCCTATGCACAAGACATGAAGTTCTGGCGGATCGGCACTGGCGGCGCTGGCGGGACCTATTATCCGATCGGCGGCCTGATCGCCAACGCGATCTCCAACCCGCCGGGCTCGCGCCCCTGCGATCAGGGTGGAAGCTGCGGCGTTCCGGGTCTGGTCGCCATCGCGGTCTCGACCAATGCATCCGTCGCCAATGTGAACGCCATCAATGCTGGCCAGCTCGATGCCGGTCTCGCCGGTGCCCAGAGCGTGACCCAGGGCTTCAATGGCGAAGGCAAATTTGACGGCGCCAAAAAAGACAAGATCCGCATGGTCGCCAACCTCTATCCGGAAGACATGCATCTTGTGCTGCCGAAAGGCGTCAAGCTGAACAGCCTGAAGGACCTGGCCGGCAAGAAGGTCGGTGTCGCGGCTGCCGGATCGGGAACACAGGTTTCCGTGCGGATGATCCTGAAGCATTACGGTATCAAGGCCGAAGAGCTTGAGCTGAACCTGACCCAGAGCACGCAGCGGCTGGCAGACGGTCAGATCGATGCCTTCTTCTATGCAGGCGGCACGCCGTTCGCGTCCCTGATCCAGCTTGGTTCGACCAAGGGCTTCGAGCTTTATGTGTTCTCCGAGGAAGAGCGCAAGGAGATCAACTCGATCATTCCGTATTATGTCGAATCCCTGATCCCGGCCGGCACCTACCAGAACATCACCTACGATGTGCCGACGGTTGCCGTCAGTGGCCAGCTGATCACCGGCGCCGACCAGCCGGAAGAGCTGATCTACGAGATCACCAAGGCGCTGTGGAACGACAACACCCGCAAGCTGCTCGACAAGGGCCATGCCAAGGGCAAGCAGATCGTGCTTGAAACCGC